>JAMCWO010000123.1 GCA_023481165.1 Planctomycetota bacterium
TACCTCGCCGTCACGGCGGTTTGCGACGGCAAGGAAGCGACGGACGCCATCATGAAACAGCCCTACGCCGTCGCCATCCTGGATATCCAGATGCCGGGCAGCGACGGGATCAGCGTGCTGCGGGAGATCACGGCGCTGTGGCCCCAGACCCGCGTCATCATGGTCACCGCCTACGGCACCGTGGAGATGGCGGTTGAGGCGATCAAGCTCGGCGCGTGCGACTACGTGATGAAGCCGGTCAATTTCGACGAGATGCTGACGAAGATCCGCCAGCACCTGCGCTACGTCGAGCTGGAGGCGGAGAATCAAAAGTTGCGCGAGGAGCTGGACGGGCGGTTCAATATCCGGCAGATTATCGGCGAGACGCGGGTGATGAAGCAGGTCTTCGAGACCATCCGCAAGGTCGCCCCGACGCACAGCAACGTGCTGATCACCGGCGAGAGCGGCACCGGCAAGGAGTTGGTGGCGCACGCCATCCACGCCTTGAGCGGGACGATTGGGGGGCGCTTCCTCGCGGTCAATTGCAGCGCCATCCCGGAGACGCTGCTGGAGAGCGAGTTGTTCGGCCATAAGAAGGGCAGTTTCACCTCGGCGTTCGAAGACAAGAAGGGACTTTTCGAGACGGCCCGCGGCGGGACGCTGTTCCTCGATGAAATCGGCCACATGTCCCCGAACTGCCAGGTCAAACTGCTGCGCGCTGTGGAACAGCGGCAGGTGGTGCCGGTCGGGGCCACCACGCCGATCGATGTCAACCTGCGCCTGATCGCCGCCACCAACCGGGACTTGGCCAAGGAGATCAAGGAAGGACGCTTCCGGGAAGACCTGTTCTACCGCCTGAACGTCGTGGGGATTCACCTGCCGCCCTTGCGCGAGCGGCGCGAGGACATCCCGCTGCTGGTCCGATATTTCGCCAGGAAATACAACGCCGAGATGGGCAAACACTGTACGGGAGTCAGCGACCGCGTGATGCAGATCCTGGTGGACCACGAATGGCGAGGTAATATTCGGGAGCTCCAGAACGTGATCGAGCGGGCCATCATCTTCGCGGAAGGCGAGACGATCGAGTTGGCGGACATCGGCTTCGCCGGCACCGAGCCCGCCGTGGCGACCGCAGGCGAGGAAGACCTGCCCAGCGCGGTCAAGGCCTACGAGCGGGAGCAGATTTGCCGGGCACTCAACAAATACGAGTGGGACAAGATCGAGACGGCCAAGGCCCTGGGAATCGGAGTCTCCAGCCTCTACAGAAAGATCGATGAGCTGGGGATTGCTGACGGCAGAGAGCGAACCAGGAAGAGCGGGCAACGATAGGATAGAACGTGACGACAGATCCGTGAGCTACTGGATTTGAGTATGAAGATCAGCCAAGCGTCCGCATACGCGTTGCACGCACTGATGTATATGGCCCGGCATGTGACCCAGTTGCCCGTCCCCAGCAAGGCGATCGCCAAAGCGGAGGGCATGCCGGCGGGGTATCTGGCCAAGGTGTTGCAGCAACTGGTGAAAGCCGGTTTCATCCGATCGGTGCGAGGCCGCGAACGCGGGTACACCTTCGCGAAGCCGCCGGAAGAGATCAGTCTTCTGGATCTACTCCAGGCTATGGACGGGGAGCCCATGTTTGACGATTGTCCCCTGAGACGCTGTGCCTGTGGCGGAACGCGCCAGAACTGCCACATCTACGCGCAATGGCTGACAGCCACGCGCCGAATGAAGGAACTGCTGGACGAGATGACGATCGCCACCGCCGCCTGGCAGCACCCCGAACATCGCTTCCACACGTTGCCGAGTTCCGAGAGCTCCGCGAAAAATGGCGGCAGAACTGTGAGTTTTTGAAGATTCTCACAAATGAGAATGGATGATCTGGATTGTAGAATCCTGGACGCACTACAGCATGACTTTCCTCTCCGGGAGCATCCCTTCGACATCCTGGCGCAACGGCTGGGAGTCGATCCGGAACTGCTGTGGGGGCGTGTGGAAGCCATGCGAAACAGCGGCGTAATCCGCCGCCTGGGAGCCAGTCTGGATTCGAGGAAGCTGGGATTTCGCAGCACGCTGGCCGCCATCCGCGTTCGGTCCGACCTCCCCCCCGACGCGCAGCGGCGCTGTGGGCCCGACGCGCAACCCGGATGCGCAGCAGCCCTTCGGGCTGACGGCTGGGTCGATCGGGCGGCTGAAGTCATCGGGCGGCATCCCGAGGTGACGCACAGCTACCTGCGGGACCACGAATTAAATATCTGGTTCACAATTATCGCTCCAGATGACAAGCAAATCGACGCCGTCCTGCGTGAGATTCGCGAGGCGCTGTCTCTGGAGCCATCTGACGTTTTGAACCTTCCGATGAAACGGCTTTTCAAGCTCGACGCCCGGTTTCGTGCTCCGCCATAATTCTCATGTCTAAGAATGACTTGTCCATCGAGTGGCTTTTTTGAGTCCGGCAGGGGCGGCCCAGATTGAACCTACAGGGTCGTTTCTGTAGTATAAATAGAAAGTCGACCCGATGCGCAGCCCCGCCGCCCGGGCGGAGGTGCACCGGGTTTCCTGTTTTTCATTGTGGCGTGAGGCTGGAACGCACGTATGGCAAAACTGTCGCAAAGAAACGTCCGCCCGCATGAGGTTGTGGAGGGGCCCCGAACTCAACTTCGCGTTGGGGACCCCGAGTCAAACCTCGCGCAGGTCTTCCATTGTGTCGCCGAGGAGATGCAGGCCGTGGAGAAGCATCTCGGCGCCACGCTCCGGGATACGGAAGACCCGCTGGTACGCCAGATCGTCGATTTTCTGCTCGAGTCGCCGGGTAAACGGATCCGGCCGGCTCTGGTGCTTCTTTCTGCCCAGGCGGCCGGGGCGGGACAGAGGACAGGGGACAGACGACAGACGACAGACGACGGCGCCGTCCTCCGTCCTCCGTCCTCCGTCCTCCGGAATCCGTCGTCCGGCCCTCGGGCTGGGGACCCCTGGATCAACGTCGCGGTGGCCGTCGAACTCATTCACATGGCCTCGCTGGTGCATGATGACCTGATCGACAACGGAACTCTGCGCCATCACCGCTCCACCATCCATGCCCGGTGGGGCCGGAAAGTCTCCGTGTTTCTGGGAAATCACCTTTGTGCCAAGGCTTTTCAACTGGTGGCAGCCTGTGCCGACCCGCGCCTGTTTGCCCTTCTGGGCGCGCCCCTGTGTGCCATGTGCGAAGGGGAGAGTCAGCAGGTGCTCGGCCGGGGCGACTTCCAGATGTCCACCCGCCGCTGCCTGGCCATAACCGAGAAGAAGACCGCGGCCTTATTCGGCGCTTGCAGCGGGGCGGGGGCCCTGACCACTACCAAGGAGCCAGGCATCTGCCGTGCTCTGCGGGAATTCGGTCTACACTTCGGCATCGCCTTTCAGGTTCTCGACGATTGCCGCGACCTGCTGAGCGATGAGAAAGGACTCGGCAAGACGCCCGGGCAGGATCTGCTGGCCGGGGATGTGACGCTGCCTCTTTTGTACGTGCTCCGGCAGTGCCGGCGCAAGCAGGGGCCCCCCACGCATACGTCCGCGTTGGGGAACCCCGAACAGCCGTCCCAATCGAATCCGCCCCTGGGTACGCGGCGGCTGGTGGGCATGAGCAAGACGCTCCTGTCCTCGCCGGTGCCGGTGCGAATCGCCCGAGTGATCGCCGCGCACGTGGACCGGGCCAAGCAGCAGCTCCAGCCCCTCGCCGAGTCCAATTTCAAGGATAGTCTCGGCTGGTTGGCCGATCACATCGCGGCCTCCGCATCCGGTATTCTGGCGAGGTGAACGCATGGAAAGACGGAAGATCCTGGTCGTAGATGATGATGTGGATTTGTGTGATTCGCTGAAGGTGGTGCTGGAGCAGGCCGGCTACGATACCCAGACGGCCACCAGTCGCGCGGAAGGCATGGAGAAGATTCGAACGTTGCGGCCCGACCTGGTCATCCTCGATGTGATGATGGAGACCTGGCAGGACGGCTTTGAGATGTCGAGAGATCTCAAAAGGGATCCCCAGTGGAGGAACACTCCCATTCTCATGCTGACGTCCATTGAAGAGACCACGGGCATCGAGCTGAAGTCCTCGGCCGGGGATCCGGTCTGGCTGCCGGTCGATCGGTTTCTCGACAAGCCGGTCACACCGGAAGCGCTGCTGGCGGAAGTGAAGAAGCTCCTGCAGGACTCGAAGGCTAGCACCGCTTCTCGGGGGCAATAGTCCGGTACCGCACGTTTACCGATCACGTTTCTCGGGGGCTGGCGGGAGTCGGTGTACACGGAAGATGACGGGTCGTATCAGAAAATATGCCACAGGGGCGCCGGCAGCGGCGATTCGCATCATTCGTTGCCTGAACTGGCCGGCGCGGATTCTCCTTGTGCTGGTGACGGCGGGGCTCTTGAGCGTCGCGATGATCGAGGCCACGAGCCAGCCCGGATTCTGCCGTTCGTGTCATATCATGGGTCCCTATTACGACAGTTGGAAACAGTCGGCCCACGCCGAGGTCAAGTGCCTCGAATGCCATCTGCGGCCCGGCTTCACCGGATTGGTCAAGGGGAAGATCAACGGCCTGGCCCAGGCCGTGGATTGCGCGGTCGGACGCGTCGGCACGAAGCCCAACGCCACCATCGCCGATGCCTCCTGCCTGAGGTCCCAGTGCCATAGCCCCCAGGAACTGGCGGGCGAGACGCTCGACTGCAGCGGGGTCCGCTTCACGCACGAAAAGCACATCGACAAGACCGTCGACGGCATCTGGATCACCTGCGGGACCTGCCACAGCCATTTCGAAGGAGACGCGCATTTCAGCGTAAACACGAATGCCTGTTTCGCGTGCCATTTCCTCGACGGCCATTCCAAATCCGGCCAGCGCGTCCGCGCCAATTGCCGGGGCTGCCATCAGGTCCCGCAGCAGGTCATCCGCCGGGGATTTGTCAAAATCGACCACAGCGAATTCGTCTCCTACCGGGCCAGTTGTGAGGATTCCTGCCATAAGCGGGAAGTGCAGCAGACCAGCCGCGTGGAGGAGACGGTCTGCCTGGACTGCCACAGTTTTCGCAAGCCAGCGGATGCCAACAGCGTGGAATTGCACGCCAGTCACACGAATGGCGAGAAGGTGGAGTGCTTCGCCTGTCACGGATGGGTGGCACACGGGCGGACCGGTGTAGAGTCGGTCTCCGCCATGATGGACTGCCAGAGTTGCCACAGCGATACCCACCAGGCGCAGCGCAGTATCTACGGCACGCAGCATCCCCTGACGGCAGGAGCGGCCCTGCAACCGAACGACGCGGACCGCGTGTTGGGCCCCATGTTCCTGACCCACGTCGAATGCACGGGCTGCCACATCGAGCGCGCGGCCAAGAGCCCCGGCGCACTCGACAGCTTCGGCACCGCCGCGCGGGCGACGCCAGCTGCCTGCGACAAGTGCCACGAAGCCGGGACGGGCCAGAAGTATGTTCCCTTCTGGCAGGAGCACATCAAAGCCCTGTACGCGCAGCTGGAGCGGCGGGTCAAGGAAGCGGAGACGCTGGCCCTGACGCGGAAAGACAATGGCCAAGCTCAAGAATTCAACCAGCGGGTCCGGCAAGCACGGTCGATCCTCGAATTGATCCGCTATGACGGCAGTTGGGGCGTTCACAACTTCAAATACACGGAAGCTCTGCTTCTTGAGGCGGACAAAATGGTCTCGCCTGGGGGTCAGTAACGCGCGCACGCAGTCGAACGACGAAGAAATCAATCGCGGTCTGGGCGGCCGGGATCGCTTTGCTCGCAACGGCGTCGGTCGTCGGTGCCGCCGCCCCGACGCGCAGCCCGGACGCGCAGCGGCCCTCCGGGCCGAGGGCGGGGCAGCCGGCCAGTCCGCATCACGAGTTTCTGGGTGGGCCGTGGGAGGTCTTCGTCAAGATGGGACTCGAGGGCGACGCCATCCGCCTGCCCGTGTCCGTTGCCGATGAGAACAAATCGCAGTCGCTCCATACGACGGCGCCGGTAATGGGGACGCCGATCAAGATCAAACTCGAGCGATACTTACCCGATGCAAAGTCGGAGGCCGCCGCGGCGGACGACCCCAACGGCGGCCCGGTCGCCAAACTGTCGCTGCGCGGAGAAAATCTCCAGCAGGACATCTGGCTCAGTGCCCGGGAGCGGGAGAGACAATCGATTTCCGCTCCTATCGGGAGCGTCGCCATCCGGGAGTTGCCCCAACCGCCGGGGGCCGCTCTCCTGCAGGAGTTGGCCGATCCGAAAGTGGTGGGCATCCTGCTGATCTGGCTGTCCGAGGCGGACTCTCCGCTCGTGTACGCGGCCCAGCCGGGCAAGACCGTGACGTTGGCCGATTCTTCCCCGACGCGCAGCCCGGACGCGCAGCGGCCCTCCGGGCCGAAGGCGGGGTGGAAGCTGTCGGTCTTGCGGTACGTTCCGCATTACTCCATTGACCGGCAGACCAAGCAGGTGACAAACCTCTCCGACAAACCCGAGAATCCCGCGCTGGAGATCCGCGCCGAGAAGGGGGGACAGGAGTACCGGCAGTGGCTCTGGTCGCAATTTGCCATGTCGCCGCACAAACAGCAACAAGTGCCGTTTCGGGCCAGGTTCCTGGATTTCCACGTGGGCGCGGGCCGGTACGTTCTGGCCGTGGCGCCCGGCCCCCAATCGCACCTGCTTTACCTGAAGGACGGCAAGAAGTGCGTTGAGCAAGTGCAGACGGGGAAACAATACGTCTTTGACGACAAGCGGTATTCTTTTGGCGTGGAAGAGGTACGGGCGAAGGCGCGGATCGAAACCGCCTGGAAGAACGGTTCCGAGATGCTGCTTCACCCTGCCGTGATGGCCACAATCTTGCGGGGTGACACGGCCCAACCGGTGGTACTGGAGCTGGGCCAGCCGTGCCACCAGAAGACGACCCTGGGCACCCTGGTCATGCTGTACCGGCATGTGCCCTAGCGTTTCGAGGAGTGGTTGATGTGACTGGTGCGAGAAGATGGTGTGCGATGGGGGCGACGCTGGCCCTGATTTTCACGGGTGCGGCGCTTA
>JAMCWO010000244.1 GCA_023481165.1 Planctomycetota bacterium
TCAGGGCAGGAGCCGCGGGCCGCTCATCGAGATCTTTGAGCTCCTCCTGAATGGCTGTCCAGAGTTCCCGCTCCTGCGGGGCGTCGACGTAAGGCGCCAGGCTCTGAGCCGTCCGTTCCGCCGTTCGTAGATATTCATGGCTTTGCCGCTGATGATCGCTCTTGCCGGTCGCATACCAAAGCAAATCCTCATGCCGGTAGCCAAGAACGGCCGTCTCCAGCCGGCGCGTGGTGTCGAGAGCCCTGATGTTGGCCACGACCTGATTTCCCATGGCGGATAATCGATGCTCCGCCGCCAACCAGCCTGCAACCAGGATTACCCAGGCCAAAAGTGCACAACCAACCCACAACACCACGAGCATCCGGATCGTCGCGGGTCGGTGGAAGACACGAGAGAACCTCATAGTTGCTACCTGTACCTTGCCCATCTGAGAGAAAACCGATCTACCTGCCTCCTGACCTACTACGTCAGGGGCGGCTCCTCGGGTCGAAACACCTTTTGGGCGACAACGGGCATGCAGAGAATACAGGCTATAGGATGAGCAGAAACCTGATGATTGACGCAGAGATCGCGGCGAAAATACAATGCAACAGGTCCGTACGCCGATAGAGACGGTCTTTTTTGCGCACGGACGCTGTCTCGGATGAACTTTGGTGCTTCTTTCGGGCTCAGGAGGGTCTTGTCATGAAGGCGATGGTGCTGACACACACGGGTCCGATCGCGACCAAGCCTTTGGAACTACGAGAAGTACCGATCCCCCAGCCGCAGGAGGAGGAGGTCCGCGTCCGAATCACGATCTGCGGCGTGTGTCATACGGATCTCGATGAGGCCGAGGGCCGCTTGGCGGCGAAAGAGCAGGTCATCCCGGGGCACCAGATCGTTGGACGTATCGACGCGCTGGGGCCGGGGGCGAACCGATTCCACCCGGGCGACCGCGTCGGCATCGCCTGGATCTATTCGGAGGATGGGACCTGCGAGTTCTGCCGATCCGGGAACGAGAACCTCTGCGTCCGATTTCGCGGGACCGGCTGCGACGCCGACGGCGGCTACGCCGAATACATCGTGGCCCCGGAGGCGTCCGTTTACCCGATTCCAGCGGCATTCACGGACGTGCAGGCGGCCCCCCTTCTCTGTGCCGGTGTCATCGGTTACCGGGCCTTGAGACTGACGAATCTGAAGGACGGACAGACCATCGGTCTCTTCGGTTTCGGCGCTTCGGCCCATATCCTGATCCAGGTGATCAAGCACAAGTTCCCGAAGTCTCGCGTCTTCGTCTTCACGAGGCCCGGCCAGACGGCGCACCAAGAGATGGCCCGGCGGCTCGGCGCCGATTGGGCGGGAGCAACAGGCGACACGCCACCAGCCGCACTACATGGTGCCATCGACTTTACCCCTACCTGGGGGCCGATTGTCGAAGCACTGCGGGTCCTGACACCCGGCGGCCGGCTCGTCATCAACGCGATTCGCAAAGAGGACCGGGACAAGGAGGTCCTGCTGCACCTGGACTACGCCACCCATCTGTGGCGGGAAAAGGAGATCAAGAGCACGGCTAACGTCACGCGCCAGGACGCCCGGGAGTTTCTGCCACTGGCCGCCGCGATCCCCATCCGTCCGCAGGTCCAGGAGTTCCCGCTGGAAGAGGCCAACGAGGCCCTGCGGCTGGTCAAGGAGGGCAAAACCCAGGGAGCGGCCGTACTGAGAATCGGAGAATCAGCTTTGTAGGTTC
This sequence comes from Planctomycetota bacterium, assembly GCA_023481165.1. Taxonomy (GTDB): domain Bacteria; phylum Planctomycetota; class Phycisphaerae; order Sedimentisphaerales; family Anaerobacaceae; genus PLanc-01. The sequence goes on from JAMCWO010000244.1 coordinate 1,727, forward strand.
CGGAGGATCCAGTCCGCCGCTTCGCCGATACCGGCGGCGACAACCTCGCCCGGCGGCAGTTCGGCGACGTGGTTGCTCCCGTGCCCCGTTCGGACGTATATGCCCCGGGCACCGACCGACCGGGCAAACTCCACATCATGCGGGTGGTCGCCGATGGTGAAAGACCGTCGCAGGTCCACGCCATACTCGGCGGCGGCCTTGTGAAGAAAGTGCGGTTTGGGCTTGATGCAAGAACAGCCGTCGGACCGCTCGTGCGGACAGACGTAGACGGCGGCGGTCGTGACGCCCTGCTCGGCCAGGTAGGAAACGACGCGGGCGTTCACCCGATTCACATCCTCCCATGTGAGGATACCTCGGGCGACCCACGGCTGATTCGTGACAAGGAACAGGAGGAAATGCTCCTGCAGCCGCCGCAACGCCTCGACGGTATCCGGGTAGAACGCGACCTCCGAAGCCTCGCGCAAGTGTCCGCGATCCTCGATCAGCGTCCCGTCCCGGTCCAGGAACACCGCGGGACGAAGTTGACCGACCTGTGACATTCACCATTCCCATATACACGCGTTGTTACCGCCCAAACCAACAAGGCCATCATAGCAGAAAGCCGCCGTGGATGCAGCCGTTGACCCCGGATAAACGGCCCCTTAGAATACTCATGGTTCAAGTTGACCTACGTAAGGTTCGCACATGCGGCAGACAACATTGCACAGCCCGACACAGGACCAGGGCCCAACTCCCATTGGAGGAACTCGACTATGAAATCTTCGCTTACCCGCCGTTCGTTTGTAAAGGCGACCTCGGCCGGTCTGGCCGGCATCGGTTTTCTGACCGCCGGGGCCAAATCCCTATACGCCGCGGCCACGAACAAATCCAACACGCTGGCCCTCAAGGGCGGCACACCGGTCCGCGGCAAGCCTTTCTCGCAGACCTGGCCTATCATCAACGAGAATGACGAACAGGCCCTGCTCAAGGCGCTCAAAAGCCGCAACTGGTGCTGTCTGCGCGGCCATGCGGTGTATGATTTCGAGAAGATGTTCGCCGAGGCGATGGGCGTGCCCTACTGCTACCTGACCAACGGCGGCACGACGGCCCTGAGCGCATCGCTGAGTGTGCTGGACGTCGGCCCGGGCGACGAGGTCATCACTACGCCGAATACGTTCATCGCGACCATCAACACGATCACGAATCTCCACGCCCTGCCCGTCTTCGTGGATATCGATCCCGACACCGGATCCATCGACGCCAATCTGATCGAGGCGGCCATCACCGAGCATACGAAGGCGATCCTGCCCGTGCATCTGGCGGGCTGGCCGGTCGATATCGAGAAGATCATGGCCATCTCGCGGAAACGCAATCTCCCTGTGATCGAGGACGCCTGCCAATCGGTTTACGCGGAAGTCGGCGGCAAGAAGGTCGGCGCCTTCGGCAGAACCGGCTGCATCAGCTTCCAGGAGTACAAATCGCTCGTCTGCGGCGAGGGCGGCGCGATCCTTGGCAGTGACGATGAGTTCATGCGGCGCTGCGGTGCGTTCGTCAACAACGGCCGGGACCCGAAGCAACGCGAGCGCGGCTATGCCTTCCCCGGCTCCAATCACCGCATGACGGAGTTCCAGGCGGCGATCCTGACGGAGCAGTTCAAACGATTCAAGGATCAGGCCCCCTTGCGCTATGAGAATGGCTCATATGTCGAGCAGGCCCTGGCCAGGATCCCCGGCCTGACGCCCCGCAAACGCTACTCGGACAAGACGCGGATCACCTATGTCCAGTTTGAGATGGACTACGACCGCGCTGCATTCAAGAACGTCCCAGCCGCTAAATTCGCCGAGGCTCTGCGGGCGGAGAACATCCCGATGCACGGCGGCTCGCGCCGCTACTACAGCGGCTGCCACAAAGAGAAAATGCTGCAGGAGCACCTGAACTCTTCCGCCTTCCAGGCGTCCTTCTCCAAGGCGCGGCTCGACCAATACCGTCAATCGTTGCGCTTCCCTGTCATGGACGGTGAGAAACCGGCTCAGAAGGACATGCTCTCAATGGACAGCAAGATCCCCTTCCTGGGCACGCGGAAGGAGATGGATGAAATCATCGAAGCCGTGCAGAAGGTCGCCCGTAATATCGACAAGCTCGCGTGAAGCAACAGAACGTACGCTTGGTACACAGGATAATAGAAGCAGTTGGACCCTGGTAAGGGAGAGCCACGGGAGGAAGCGCTGTTGCTCACGCAGGAAGGAGTTGTATGACAAAGATCATGGCCTCGTTCATCGCAGCCGGTGGCCTGCTGTTGTCCCTGGTTCTTTCTCGCGCGGCCGCCGCTGACGAATGGTCCACCGACGACTTGCTGGCTACCGAGAAAATCGTCCGCTTTGTCGTCTCGCCCACCGATGCCCAGACCGTCATCTGGGAGAAGTCCGCGCCGGACAAGGAGAAGAATGAATATATCTCTCACCTGTTCCGCGGCGGGCCGGCGTCGGGCACCGAGGCGGTTCAGCTCACGCGGGGCAAAGACAGTTGCACGCACCCCAGGTTCTCGCCCGACGGCAAGAGGATCGCCTTCCTGAGCGCGCGGCCGCTGCCCAAGAGCAAAGGCAAGGCCGGGGACGATAGCGACGAGGACAAGCCGAAAAGCCAGATCTGGTTGCTGGAGCACGGCGAGCCGTATCCCCTCACCGAACTGGATCGCGCCGTCAAGGATTTCGGCTGGCGGGACGCGAACCATATCGTGTTCATCGCCCAGGAATCACCGGCCGAGCGGGAGCGCGAATTGAAGGAGAAGAAAGACACGTCCGCGGTCGTCGAAGACGAGGCCAATGAGCCGCCCGTGCGCCTGTTCGAAGTGGAACTGAAGTCAAAGAAGGTCACCCGCCTCAGCACCAATGCCGACCGGATCAGCGAACTCTTCGTCGCCCCGGATGGCCGTCACGTGGTCACCTTCCACAGCCAGAGCCTGCGTTTCGAATACGACAACGCGATCCGCCCCCAGTACTTTCTCACGGATCTGCGCAGCGGCGAACAGAAGCGTATCTTTGCCGACCGGCGTTTCAACCTCCTCGCCATCGAGTGGTCTCCCGATAGCCGGGAGTTCTTCGCGGCCAATCGGTTCACGACGCACCCGAAGTATCTTTGCGCCACCGTCACCGAGTGTTGGCGTTTCGACGTGGAAGACACCCGAGAGACCCAGGTTCCCCTCGACTGGCCGAACGGGCTCGCGTCAGAGGTGATGAACTATGCGAGTGGTGATTACCTGAGCACCACGGCGGATGGCTTTGTCACGCTCCTTGCCGCCGGCGCGCGGGTGAAGGCGGCACGATTCACCCGCGAGGGCCAGACGTGGACGCGGACCTGGCTCGAAGGCACGTTGGCGAGCAACTTGTTCGCCCTGAAGATCACTCCCGTGGCTGGGACGAACCACCTGCATTTCATCCGCACCACGGCCAGCACACCGCCGCAGTTGTTCGCCGCGAAACTGGACGGCGCGAGAATAGCAGACCCGACAGCGATCACCACGCTGAACGAGGGTTGGAAGGATAAGGCGAAGGCGCGGGTCGAGATCGTCCGCTGGAAAGGCGCCCGCAACGAGGAGGTTGAGGGCCTCCTGCATTACCCGCATGACTACAAGTCCGGCCAGCGCCGGCCGCTGGTGTTGATGATCCACGGTGGGCCCTGTGCGGCTGACCTGGACGCCTGGGGCGACCGCTGTTCCTATCCGATCCAACTCCACTGCCAGCGCGGAGCGTTCGTGCTGCGCGTGAATTATCACGGCAGTGCCAACTACGGCCTCGAGTTCGCCAGTTCGATCACCGGCGAGGACAACTACTACAAACTGCCCGTGACGGACCTGGAGCGTGGCGTGGACGCCCTCATCGAGCGCGGCTTGGTGGACCCAGACAGGATCGGCACGCTGGGCTGGTCCAACGGGGCCATTCTCACGCTCGCGCTGCTGACGCACAACCCGACGCGTTACCGGGCCGCGGCGTCCGGTGCCGGGGGTTTCGAGTGGGTGGCGGACACGTCGGTCACTTCCTTCGGCCAGGCCTTCAACGATTATTACTTCGGTGCGATGCCGTGGCAGAATCCGGCGGTCTATACGGCCAACGCGCCGTACTATCAGGCCGACCGCATCCGCACGCCCTTGATCATCTTCCACGGCGATGCCGACACATCCGTGCCGATTCACCATGGCTGGATGCAGTTCCGCGCCCTCCAGCAGCGTACGAAGACTCCGGTACGTTTCGTCACCTTCCCGGGCGAAGAGCACGGCCTCAAGAAGCTCTCCCACATGAAGCGCAAGATCGACGAGGAACTCGCGTGGTTCGATCGCTATCTCTACGGGACCGCGAAGCCGCCCGAGCCTTGGCTCAAGGAAGGTTCGCCCCTCGCTGCCCTCGCCGCGCGCACGAAGGCCAAGAGTGACAATGGCCGGCTCGGAGTTTTGGTGAACGGTCGGCTCGTTCCGGAGGTAGCCCGGTTCAAGGGCGTCCAGGTCGGCCGCTTCGAAGTCACACGCGCGCAATTTGGGCAATGTGAGGCGGGCTACCCTGTGCCCGCCGGCCGGGAGAATTTTCCGGCCAGCGGCGTCACCTTCGAGCAAGCGCGGAAATACTGCGAGTGGCTCTGCCAGTTGACCGGCGAGAAGTGGCGGCTGCCGAACGTCGACGAGGCCGAGAAGCTCTACGAAGCCGGCGACGCCGAGGAGAACACACTTGATCATTGGGCGGGCTACGCGCCGAATCCGGAAGATGCCGCCGAGCTGCGAGCGAGCGTCGCCCCGGCCGGTGCGGGGGCCTTGCTCGAATCCGTGGGCCGGTTTGCCAGCGCGGGCAAAGAACCGGTTTTCGATCTGGGCGGCAACGTGGCGGAATGGACGACCGACAAAGACGGTAAGCCGGTCTTGAGTGGCGGCAGCGCCGATCAGCCGAAGGAGCCACGCACACGCAAACCGCAGGTGGACCCGGAGTACATCGGATTTCGTGTCGTCAGAGAATAGCCGGCACAAAGTAACGCCACGCCGCCCTCTGCGATCCAGTGACGGATGCCAATCTCAGGAGCAGCGCAACTATGAAAGAACCAGCATTCCTTTCGATCATCTTGGCTGCCAGTCTCTTCGTCTCACTTTCAACTTCGGCGGCAGAACTGACGCCCTATCAACAACTGGGGCGGGACATTTACCGGGAGTTGATCGAAATCGACACGACCCATGCAACCGGCGACACCCCCCAAGCCGCCGAGACGCTGGCGCGGCGGTTCCGC
>JAMCWO010000141.1 GCA_023481165.1 Planctomycetota bacterium
CTGGAGATGATCCAGGAGGTCGGCTATTGCAGCGGGATCGAGAACTACTCGCGTCATCTGTCCGGTCTGCCGGCGGGAGCACGGCCCTACACGCTCATCGACTACTTCCCGAAGGATTTCCTGCTGATTATCGACGAATCGCACGTAACGCTGCCGCAGGTGCGCGCGATGTGGGCCGGCGACCGCAGCCGCAAGGAGGTCCTGGTCGAGCACGGCTTCCGGCTTCCCAGCGCCCTGGACAACCGCCCGCTGCGATTCGAGGAGTTCCAGGAGCTGTGGAACCAGGTGGTCTTCGTCTCCGCGACGCCGGCGCCCTACGAGATGGGCAAGTGCAACAATGAGGTGGTCGAGCAGATCATTCGGCCGACCGGCCTGCTGGACCCGGAGATCTTCGTCTTTCCGGCGGGCAATCAGGTGCAGCACCTGCTGACCGAGATTGAAAAGCGGGCCGCGGTCAAGGAACGCGTTCTCGTAACTACCCTGACCAAGCGGATGGCCGAGCAATTGGCCGATTATGTGACCAAAAAGGGCTTTCGCTGCCGCTATCTGCACAGCGAGGTCGAAACGCTCGAACGGATCGAGATCCTCCGCGACCTGCGGCTGGGCGAGTTCGATGTGCTGATCGGCGTGAACCTGCTCCGCGAGGGCTTGGACTTGCCCGAGGTCTCCTGCGTCGCGATTCTCGATGCGGACAAAGAGGGCTTCCTGCGCAGCCAGACCTCCCTGATCCAGACGATCGGCCGAACCGCCCGCAACGTCAATGCCACGGTCTTTCTGTACGCCGACACCGTCACGGACTCCATGCAAAAAGCCATTGACGAAACCAACCGCCGCCGTACAATTCAACTGGCTTATAATCAGGAGCATGGGATCACGCCTGAGACGATCCGCAAGGAGATTCGCCAGAGCCTCACCGAGCAGATCAAGGCCGAGCACGTCGCCCGCGCGGCCATCCGGCTGGACGAGACGGAGTACGACAAGGTTGAGATGGCCGCCCAGGTCGAGCGGGAGATGTTCGAGGCCGCCGAAGCCCTCGATTTCGAGCGGGCCGCTGCGCTGCGGGACCAGTTGCGCGAATTGAAGGAGCTGCCCGAGCTGATCGTCAGCAGCCGGACGAAGAAGGACGTGGCCCGCAAGACCCGGGGCCAGCGTAAGACCCAGCCGTGAGGGCAGCGACGCATGGTATTCATGCTGGGTGGCACGGCCAAACTTGTTTGACCGTGCGTGCTCCGATACGCTCCGTAGCGTTGAAAGACATGCTCAATTCCCGCCTTCGCGGGAATGACGTCACCCCCGCAGAGGCGGGGGTGAGCTTGGGCGTGGCACCCAACGGTGATTGCGGCGTAGATGCGAAAGTCGGCAGGTTGTGATGAGGTAATCAACTTCGGTTTTTGGCCGATATACTGCCAACGGGTCAGACTAAGGACCCGGTGCAGGGGAGAAGAAGTAGTTCCCTTAGTCACTGGAATCGTTCGATGAAGAAACTGGACATCAAGCAGGTGCGACCGCTGATCCGTATGGCCATGGAGGAAGATCTGGGCAGCGGCGATGTAACCACGAATCTCCTGTTCCAGGATGGGACGCGGGCCAAGGCCATGGTGGTCTCGCGGGAGGAGATTGTTGTGGCCGGATTACCGGTCGTGGAGGAGATTCTCCGGCAGTACGACGAGCGACTGAAGATGACGCCCCATTTCCGGGACGGCCAGGCCGCTCACGTGAGCAACAAGCTGGCAACCATCGAAGGGCCTCTGCGCTCGATGCTCAGCGTGGAGCGGGTGATGCTGAACTTCCTCCAGCGGCTCAGCGGCATTGCGACCACGACGAGCCGCTACGTCCGGGCCGTCAAGGGGACCAAGGCGAAGATCTACGACACGCGCAAGACGCTGCCCGGCTGGCGGCTCCTGGAGAAATACGCCGTGCGCTGCGGTGGCGGCTACAACCATCGCCTCGGCCTCTACGACGGCGTCCTCGTCAAAGACAATCACATGGCCGAACTCGGCAGCGATTTCACCGACAGGTTGCAGCAACTTGTCAACGACGCCAAGAAGGTCAAAGGACTCCAGTTCGTGGCCGTCGAGGTGGACCACGTGGACGATCAGTTGAACCACGTCCTGAAGGTTCGCGGCGTCGACATCGTCCTGCTGGACAATATGGGGCAGTGGCAGCTTAAGCACGCGGTCGAGATGCGCGACGCGATGTGCAGCAAGAACAAAAGACCGCTGCTGGAAGCCTCCGGCAACATCAACTTGAACAATGTCGCGGAGATCGCCCAGTGCGGCGTGGACCGGATCGCGGTCGGCGCCATCACGCACTCCGCCGCCGCCGTGGACATCGGGCTGGATCGATGAGCAAACGCGAACACGACGAGTCTCCGGGCGTGTTTCTGGCTTGCTGGGCCGTGCCTTGGGTGGCACGGACAAACTCGTTTGTCCGTGGGCTCCGAGACGAGTAAGACCGTAGCGAACACCGACAAACAAGTCTGCCGGTGCCGCCCGGCTGGGGTCTCTCCGGGCCGGATACGCGCGGATGCAGCAGATGAAAATGAACGACCGCTTAGACCCCGATCTGATCCGGGCCAATCTCAAGACCAGGCGAATCGGCCGCAAGGTGCTCGTCTACGATCGCACCTCCAGCACCAACGACATCGCCGCCGAGTACGCCCGCAATCCCGACAACGATGGCTTGGTCGTCTTCGCCGAGGAGCAAACCGCCGGCCGGGGGCGCACCGGGGCTACGTGGCAAGGTGGCCGCGAAGAAAGTCTGCTGTTCTCCCTCGCCCTCGTTGATTCCCCGATCAGCAACGAATTGCTGTCGTTGACGTGCGCGGTGGCTATGGCAGAAGCGATCGGGCAGATCGGCGGCTGCCAGGCCGGGATCAAGTGGCCCAACGACATCATCCTCGACAGCAAGAAGGTTGCTGGCATCCTCCTGGAATCGAAGAACCGGAGGGCAGAGGACGGACGACAGAGGACAGCAGACAGAGAACGGAAGACAGACGACCGAAGACAGACGATGGAAGACAGTGCCGTCCTCCGTCCTCCGTCCTCCGTCGTCCCAGATCCGCCGTCTGTCGTCCGTCCTCCGTCACTGGTCATCCGCGTGATTGGCATCGGCATCAATTGTCACCAGACGCCGGAAAGCTTGCCGCCCGACCTGCGCGCGACGGCCACGAGTCTCGACCTGGTCAGCGGGACCCGGTGCCAGCGCGTGACCGTGGCCAAGCGGGTCCTCACATCGCTGGACCACTGGCTGCGGGTCGCCGAGCGCAACGGTCACCAGGTGATCGACACATGGAGCCGCCTGAGCACGCAGTTGGGCCAGCGCGTCACCCTCTCCTGCAACAAGCGGCGGTACACCGGCAACTGCATCGGGGTGGACCCGGAAAAGGGCCTGATCCTCCAGCTCGACCGCGGCGGCGTCCGCATCTTCGACGCCGCCCATACGCATATCGTCAAATGACGAAGACCATTGAAACCACAGATAAACACGGATGAACACTGATACTCCACGCTAGTTCGCGACCCGGCGGATTTCCACCTTCGGTTTCGCGAAGTTCATCAGCAGACACAAGCGGAGGTTCGTGGCCCTCAGGTAGTTCAAGCACTGGGCCAAGTGGACGTCATCGAGCTCCCTGACCGCCTTGAGCTCGATCAGAAGGATGCCCTCAACCAAAAGATCGGCCGCATATTCTCCCACAACCACCCCATCGTAATGGATTGTGATGCCGTGTTGTTGCTCGGTCTTCAGACCCGCCTTGCGAAGCTCATGCGCCAACGCGTTTTCGTATACTTTCTCCAGAAATCCGCATCCGAGCGTATTGCTGACGGCGAACGCAGACCGAATCACCTTCTCCGTCAACTCGTTTATCTCCTTCAGATCCGATCCGTGTTCATCCGCGTTCATCTGTGGTTCCTTTTCATTTCTTTTGGACTTCCTCACAGCTCAAACGTCACACTGGACAAAGCGTGATAGTAGTTTCCCTGCTGGGCCGTGAAGCGCAGAACGCAGTAGTCCGGATCGGTCACCCCGGCAGGATAGTACTTCTCAAATCCTTCGCGCCACAGGCGTTGTCGTGACTCCCTATCCTGAAGCACCTCGATCTCTCCGACCAGCATCAAACCCATCCATTGCTCAGAGTCCACGAAGTAGATACAGGCCTTCGCGTTTCGGGCAAGCTGGCTGACTCTCTTCGAGGAAGTATTCGTGCTGAACCAGATTCGATTCAGACCTTGGTTTTCCATCTTGATCATGGCTTTGATATTGGGATAGCCCTCGTCGCCGTTGGTTCCCAGCATGGCAATGCCAGACCTGTTGGCCAGCGCCAGTGCTTCTCGGATCGCTTCTTCTTTCTGCATGACTGCACCAAAACAAGAATCTGAAATCCGCAGGTGGCCCCCAATTTCGGCCGGCTCACGCGTTCAAGACGAGGATTCTTCGCGACGAAGGATCTCCCCAAGCTGGGCGAGGAGAATGGGAATCTTGTTCACCGCCACATCCCAGACGATCTCGTAGTCGACACCGAAATAGTGGTGATATTCAAGCGGCGACCGAGACATATTCCACTTCCTTGAGGATATAGGGCCCGATATGAGGGCTGAGCGACTCCGGCGTAATCAGCTCAACACGCCGTCCCAGCACTTCCTCCAGCAGAAATGACAGTCCTATGAAGTGATCGAACGTCTTCTGGCCAGGCGCGAACTCGACCAGCACATCGACATCGCTATCGGCCCTCGCCTCATCCCGAGCGAAGGAGCCGAAAAGCCCCAGTCGGCTCACTCCGAGAGATCGAATGGCCGACTGATTGGCGAGAATCGCCCGGATCACACCCGCTTTGATCTGAACGGCATCCGCCATGGTGATTGTCAACTCCTAATGTCATATCGCCGCACACGGCTCCTCTCAGAATACGGGATTCCCCGCGCCCCGTCAACATGAACGGATGCATGTCACGCTGAGTCACTGAAAAACCCCCCCCCCCCCCCCCCCCCCCCCGTTAAATTGGGAAACTTAGCAGTTTTAGGAAGCATCAGGGCGGCGGTACCTGTGCCGTACATATGCTGCGTGGGAGTGTCACTGTATCTGTGATGTGCGCGTCCAAGTCGAGACAGCGCACAACGTTACATACACAAGGAGAGCTTTTTGGAGGCAGGCAAGATGAGAACTGTGGGAGTCGTCGGGGTTATTCTATTCGCATTGTATGGCACCGTCAGTGCATCGCCAGTCAATGTTGCATTGCAGTCCAGCGGTGGCAATGCCACAGCAAGCAGTGTGGGAACCTATCTTGGCCACACTCACTGGGCCAACGAAGCAATCGATGGGTATCCGGGGGATGGGTGGGCAAGCAGCATGCAGCCCCTGCCTGCATGGCTCCAAGTGGAGTTCGATCGGATGTACCTGATAGAAGACGTCGGCGTGCATTGGTCCCAGCACAATCATACCTTCTCCATATCACTATCCCCAGACGGCTTGTCGTGGACAACGGTAGTGCCTTCTCAGAAGTCAAACACGAACGCTTGGCCCGAGGGGATGTCTTACGATGATGGAAGCTATCATGGCTCAGATCCGGCCTATCAGCTTTTCTCCATCGCGCCGATGGATGCTCGGTTTATTCGGATGGATATCACGACCACCAGCGCGCCGGGTAGCCACATATTCCAAGCAAGGGTCAACGAACTCGAAGCCTATTCGCCGATTCCTGCGCCGGGTGCCCTATCCCTTGTAGGTATAGGTGTGGCCTCGGCCGGCTGGCTGCGCAGACGCAGGACACTGTAGAGCCGTCTGCGGGGAACAGAATCGAAGGCCGCGGGTCTCGTTCGCGGCCTTCCCGCGAAGCACGTCATGGACCTTTGTGAGCACGAGTCCAAGACGGCTGCCCAGACAGAGCATACGGCGCATTGCGAGTGCCAACGGGGAGTCTCTCTTGGTACGCGCCGCGCGAGGAGACGAGGAGTGATGGCAGAGTACGCCGGAGGGCTCGCCCTGCTTCAAAGACTCTGCGGCCCTCCCCGCTGGTATCCTCAAAGCGATGAACGCAACTTGGCGATGCTTCGCACGGTTCAGAGCCTGTCCTGAGCCGTGCGAAGGAACAGGCTCTGAGCCTGTCGAAGAGACGATCGGGATGACCAGGGGCTCCGCCCCCGAACCCCGAGGTTTTCCGCTTTTCGCCAATAGCATGATGGCGAGTCGAAGGTGGCACAGGAGTCGAGTTATCATCCCTGGCGACGCAGGCGACTTTCCCTGCCACCATGCTGCTGGTCGAAAGCGGTGAATCTCCCCCCGCGCGGCCGCCTCGGACGTGTCCGGCCTGCCCTGCCATAAGCGCCCGCCGAGGGACGCAGGACGTCGGAACAAGCAGCAGTTCCGGGGACGCGCCGAACGTGTTCTTTTATTCTATCATTCCATCATTCCTGTTCGATGCCGCTTGCACGATACAAACCCAATCATCGGCAGAGCCTGCCCCCGCGCAGGCGGGGGACGCCGATGCCACAAGGGCGCCCAAGGCCCACCGGCGCTTGCGTTGCGCGGCGACTGGCTGTCTCTTCCCCTCTTCGGCGGTCGCGTCTATACTGGGCGACCACAGGCAACCGAAGAACCGCAACCGAAAGGGGTAGACTATGATCGGGACCGAGTCTCTACGAAACCGCAGAACGAAGACGATCTATCTTGCACTCATTTGTGCCTTGACTCTGGGTTGGGCACAAGGTGTCGCCCCGGCGGCGGAGAAGAGCTTTCTTCAGGCGAGTCCTGAAGATGTGCAGGCGTGGCGGGAACTGAAGTTCGGGCTGTTTGTGCATTGGGGGCCGGTCAGCCTCAAGGGGACCGAGATCGGCTGGTCGCGCGGCGGGGAGCGACGCGGCACCGGCGGGACGGGCGAGATACCGGTGGATATCTATGATAACCTCTACAAGCAGTTCAACCCGGTCGAGTTCAATGCGGACCAGTGGGTGCAGATGGCCAAGGCCGCCGGGATGCGGTATCTCGTCTTCACGTCCAAGCACCACGATGGCTTTTCCATGTTCGACAGCAAGCTCACCGACTATAAGATCACCAATTCGCCTTTCAAACGGGATGTCGTCAAAGAGTTGGCCGACGCCTGCCACAAGGCGGGTCTGAAGCTGGGGTACTATTACTCGCCGGTGGACTGGCACCATCCGGACTATCGCACGGCCAACCACCAGAAGTACATCGAGTACCTGCACGGCCAACTGCGCGAGATTTGCAGCAATTATGGGCGGATCGACATTATCTGGTTCGATGGCCTCGGCGGCAGCGCCAAGGACTGGGACTCGGAGAACCTGTTCCGGATGATCCGCTCCTTGCAGCCGCACGTGATCATCAACAACCGCGCCGGGCTGCCTGCCGACCATGATACGCCGGAACAGACCATCGGCAAGTTCCAACGCGACCGGCCGTGGGAGACCTGCATGACCATCTGCCAACAGTGGGCCTGGAAACCCAACGACCGGATGAAGTCGCTCAAAGAGTGCATCCACACGCTCGTTCGCGTCACCGGCGGCGACGGCAACCTCCTGTTCAACGTCGGCCCGATGCCCGATGGTCGGATCGAGCCCAGGCAGGTGGATCGGCTCAAGGAGATGGGTGACTGGCTCCGCCAGTACGGCGAGAGCATCTACGGCACCCGCGGCGGCCCCATCAAGACCACGGCCCAGGTCGCCAGCACGTACAAGGGCAACACGATCTACGTCCACATCCTCGCCTGGCCGGGCGACACGATCACCCTGCCCGCCCTGCCGAAACGCGTAACCGATTCCGCCCTCCTGACCGGTGGGACCGTGAGCGTGCGGCAGACGAAGGAAGCGGTCGAGATCCAGGTGCCGGCGCGGGATCGGCAGGAGATCGACACGATTGTCAAACTGACGCTGGATGGCCCTGTCGGCGAGATCGAGCCGCTGGTAACCCCGTCGAACTCGCTGACGGCCGGCGCCAAGGCCAGAGCATCGAACGTGTTTCAAAAGAACCGTGCCTTCGGCCCGGACAAGGCCATCGATGGCGACACCGGGACCCGTTGGGCGACCGATGCCGGCACCAGGCAGGCTTGGCTGGAATTGGACCTGGGTAAGCCCGTTACGTTCGCGCGGGTAGCCATGAGTGAGGAATACGACCGTGTTCAGCGTTTCGAGCTGCAATATAAGGATGGTGAGGTCTGGAAGACCTTCCTCCAGGGCACGCGGATCGGCGAGCAGTACGCGAAGGACTTCCCGCCGGTGACGGCGCAGGCCGTCCGCCTGAACATCCTCGATGCCGCCGACGGCCCCACGATCTGGGAGTTTCAACTTCTGCCCCCCGGCAAGAGCCGGTGACCGAATTCGTGGCGGATGCCGGAGACTTTGTCACCCCCGCGCAGGCGGGGGTCGAGAGCACTGCGGTGGGTTCCTGGATTCCCGCCTGCGCGGGAATGACAGCGACGCACTATGCCTGATGCCGGGTGTCATGCCTCCGCTGGCGTAGGCGTGCCCGCGCACTGGTGCCCGGCGTCAAAAATGCTGGAAACAAGCGGGGGATTCGTCTATACTCCCGCGAGCGGGTGTGCGCGGCACACTCTGCAAGATAGAACAACGGGCAATGACGAATACGAGGTATTCGGCTATGGCGGAACGGTTTGATGTGGTCGTGATCGGGGCAGGTCCGGGGGGATTTCGGGCAGCCAGACGCTGCGCCCAGCGTGGGGCGTCCGTCGCCATGATCGAGAAGGAACACGTCGGCGGCACCTGTCTCAATGTGGGCTGTATTCCTTCGAAGACCCTGCTGGCCTCGGCCCATCTGCTGCTGCGGGCTCGCCGTGCGGGCGAGATGGGGATCGACATCCCGTCCGCCACGCCGAACTGGGCCAAGATCCAGCAGCGCCGGGAAGCCATTCTCACCGGCATCCGCAAGGGCATGCTCGGCACGGTAAAGGCGCACAAGATCACGCACATCGAAGGGTGTGCGACCGTTGCCGCCCCCGGCCGGATCCGAGTCGAGTCGAGCAGCGGGACCCGCGAGTTGGAGGCGGGTAAGCTGATCCTGGCCACCGGCTCCGAGTCGATTCAACTGCGGAACATCCCGTTCGACGGGCAGGTAGTCATCAGCAGCAAAGAGGCCCTGTCCCTGCCGCAAATCCCCCCGTCCATGCTGATCGTCGGCGGTGGCGTGATCGGCTGCGAGATGGCCTGCGCCTATGCGGCGTTCGGCACGAAGGTCACCATTGTCGAGGCCCTGGAACGGCTGCTGCCGATGGAGGATGCCTGGATCAGCCGGCTGCTCGAACGCGAGTTCAAGAACCAGGGCATCGAAGCCATCACAAGCCGCAAGGTGATGTCGGTGGATAAGAGCACCACGCCGGCCAAGGTCAGTCTCGATAACGGCCAGATCATCGCGGCCGAGAAGGTCCTGGTCGCCGTCGGCCGCCGGCCCGCTACGGACAGTCAGATCGTGCAGGCCCTGCACCTGGAGATGAACGGCCCCGCCATCAAGGTCAACCGCAAGATGGAGACCAGCGTCCCCGGCGTGTACGCCATCGGCGACGCCGTCGGCACGACGAACCTCGCCCATGGGGCGACTGCCGAAGGCGAAATCGCCGCCGCCAACGCCGCCGGCGGCAACGAGGAGATGCTCGATTACGCGCTGATTCCGCGCGTCGTCTTCACGTTCCCGGAAGTGGCTTCCGTCGGTCAATCCGAGGAGAAGTGTCAGGCGCAGGGCCGGGACATCACCATCGGCAAAGGCTTCTACCGAGGCAACGGTCGCTGCCTGGCGGAGAACGACACGGGCGGCCAGTTCCACGCCGTGCGCGACAACGCGATGAACGAGATCGTGGGCATCAGCATGGTGGGCGATCTGGCGACCGAATTCATCGCCTTCGCCCGTACCTTGCTGGGCACGGTCGAGCCGATCCGCCAAATCACCTTCCCGCACCCAACGGTTTCGGAGACCCTCGAAGACGCCATGCACGAAGCTCTCGGCGAATTGCTCTTCGAGCAATAGCATGGAACGATCGGCAGTAAAGAATGAGCCTGGTTTGGCGGTTTGCGATTGCGGGCTGGCGGAGTACCGAGAGGTGCTTGCGCTCCAAGAGAAGTTGCAGGAGCAACGGCGGGCCGGGCAGATCGGCGATACGGTGCTGATCGTGGAGCATCCGCCGGTCATCACGCTGGGGGCACGCAAAAGTGCCAACAAGCTCCTGGTCAGCCCCGAGGAGTTGGCTCGGCGGAAGATCGATCTGGTCGAGATTCACCGCGGCGGCGGGGCTACCGCCCACAATCCCGGCCAGGTGGTGTTCTACCCCATTTTGCACCTGCAGGAGCTGCGGCTGGACATCAGTCAGTACGTGCGGACGCTGGAGGCCATTGGGATTGACCTGCTGGCCGGACTGGGCATCGAGAGTGGACGGCGAAAGGGATTCCCGGGGCTTTGGGTCGGCGAGAGGAAGATCGCTTCGATCGGAGTCCGCGTGTCGCGTTTCGTAACCTGCCACGGCATGGCGATCAATGTTCAGAATGATTTGAGCATCTTCGATTTCATGGTCCCCTGCGGACTGGATGGGGTGCAGATGACCTCCGTGCAGAAGGAAACCGGCAGAACGTACGAGATGAAGCAGATCAAGATGCAACTCGGCAGACTGCTCATCCACCTCGTAGGTCGTGCGTACTCGTACGACCGAACAGAGAAGGCGAGTGGGGACGCTCGCCCTACGAGGAGCAAGCCATGAGTCCACAAGCAGGGAAATTGCCGCCGTGGCTGCGGCGGCCCTGGCCGGCGGGGCATCAGTTTCAGCGCACCAGCGATACACTGGCGTCCCTGGGGCTGGAAACGATCTGCACGAATGCCAACTGTCCGAACCGGGGCGAATGCTGGGGCCGGGGGACCGCGACCGTCCTGATCCTGGGCAAGGTCTGCACGCGGAATTGTGGGTTCTGCTCCGTGGCGACGGGCAGGCCCCAGCCGCCGGACCCCACCGAGCCGGCCCGGCTCGCCGACATGGCCCGGCGGATGGACCTCCGCTATCTCGTTCTTACCAGTGTCGACCGGGATGACCTGCCGGATGGCGGCGCGGGGCACTTTCGCGACTGCCTCCACGAGGTGCGGCGGCAGTGCTCGGCCCTGCGGTTTGAGATTCTCACGCCGGACTTCAAGAACGCCCAGGAGCAGGCCCTGGACATCCTCCAGGACGCCCTGCCCTTCGTCTTCGCGCACAACGTGGAGACCGTTTCCTCGCTCTACCCACTGGCCCGGGCCGGCGGCGATTATCAGCGATCGCTGCGTTTGCTCCGAATGGCCAAAGACCGATATCACGATGTCCCCACGAAATCCTCCCTCATGCTCGGGCTGGGCGAGAAAGAAGACGAGGTCGAGCAGGTCCTGCGGGACCTGCGCCGGGCGGGCTGCGACCGGGTCACGATCGGTCAATACCTCAAGCCCGCGAGAGAGGCGCTCGATGTAGTTGAATATGTGCCGCCGGAGAAGTTCGCCTGGTGGAAGGACCGCGCCCGCCAGATCGGCTTTTCCTGGGTCCTCTCGGCACCCTTTGCCCGCAGCTCGTACTTCGCCGAGCGGGAAGACGCCCGATAATCCGCCTCCCGCGCCGACCACGGGACCGAGGGCTCGGAACGGGAGATCGAAGGACCCGCCCAACCTTCGTTCCCAACTATTTTCCTCCATTTTCTCCATTTGGCGGTCGGTCCCATTCGCCGTATACTTGTAGTGAAGCTTGCTCCGGTTTTAGAAGTAGTATCACCTGGCATGACGAGGAGGGAGGAGAAAAATGAACCGCAAGGGAAGTGTCCCACCGCAGAATCCCCCAGGCTCCGCGCTCGTTCTTTCCCTGATCTTCATCGCCATCTTCTCGGCCCTGGCCGCGGCCCTGCACACGGTGGCCGGGTCCAACCTCCAGCTCGCGGAGAACTACCGCAGGGCCGCTACGTCGCGCTGCAGCGCGGAATCGGGCCTGGAAGTGATGCGCTACTGGCTGAGCCAAGTCGTGCTGACCGGCGCGCCCGAAGAGCGCTTCAACGAGTTGGAGGCCACGCTGCGCAGCCAGTGCCCCGCGAACCTCGCCGATCACCTGACGCGCGACGGCGCGACGATGAGGATCACCGACGTGCCGCTGCTAATGCCGGCCGGCTTCGTGTCCAGAACCGTTATGCAGTACGATCCATCGTCCTACGCGGAGCCGTAGTCCGCGCTCGGAGTCCGATTTCCGGAGGCGAACAAGAACCCTAAGCCATCCGACGCCCCGGCCATCCTACCGTGACGCTCCACGGGAGAGCATCTGCGAGCTGCCCGTTCCTCTTCTGGGGGATCGTTCGACGATCCCTTTTTTATTCTCCCGTTCGCCAAAATTCATCCCATTCTTTGGCGTTCGTGTCCGGATTTCTTATGCTCTGAACAGAGCATAGAAGAAGCTTCCGGTCCAAGCCGATTGATGAACCCGCCGGGGCCTACCATGATGAGTCTGATGCACGTTCATACCGAGCAGCCCAACAGCGCCATGACGCCCAGAGTGTCCCTGCGGACGCTGATCCTGATGCTGGAACTGCTGGTGGCGGTCGTCGCCTGCCAGTATGTCAGGACGGCCGAGCCCATCCAGGCGCGCGCCATCTGGCTGGCCGGAGATGGCCACACGGCCGCCACGGTGCGCGAACAGAGGGCGGAGCCGGCCCTCACGGTCCCCGCACCCGCCCCGGCCGGCGAGGGTGCAGGACAACCCTGAGCCGGCGGACGCCTCAGTCCAGCTCACGGCAGCGTCCTCCCGCACAGGGCACGCGGACGGCCTGCTCGTTTTCCCGGCGGCCCCACAATCCCTTTTTCCTTTCCCTCGGGAAATCTTATCGCGCCTTTTGGCATCCGCGTCCCGATATCGTATGCTCTGAATGGAGGTTAGAAGTGGATTTGAGGCGCGACAGGGCCTAGACTAGAAGTGTCCGAAGCGGGACCGCGCGTAGAAGTGTGCCCCAGCGGCACCAACCATCGTTTCTTTTCAAAGGGGAGAAAGATGTCCGCCCTGCAGAACAACCGAGGCCAGCGCCGCGGGGGAGTATTCATTGTCGCCATGCTCTTCATCGTCATCTTCGCGGCCATGGCGGCCGCCGTCGCCGCCTTTTCCGGCATCAATGTCCGCCTCGGGGATAACCTCCGCAAGCTGGGCAGCACCCGCGCGTGTGCGGAATCGGGACTGGAGGTCACTCGTTACTGGCTGAACAAGATCGCCTTCACCGGGACCACGGCGGCGGGCGATCGCCTGGCCGTCACGGCCACGAAGCTGCAGAACGTGCTGACTACGGCCGGGATCACGAACGTGGTGCCCGTCTACGACGGCTCGACCATTGCCTTACAGGGACTTTCATCTCCGAATGTCCCCCTGATTTCGGCCAAGCAACAGTCGTTCTCGGCCGTGTTGAAGCAGACCGATCCCAACACCATGCGGGTGGAGATCACCGGACACAGCGGCGGTATCAGCCGGACCCTCGTGTCGAACTTCGTCTTCGACCACCGGGTCAACAGCGTCTTCGATCACGCGGTGGCGACGAAAGGCCCGCTGGTGCTCTCCGGGAGCGTCGACCTGGTGGGTGATCTCGACGTCAAGTCCAACGCCTACATTGACACCAACGACCCGATGGCGCTATCGCTCAGCGGGAGCGCGCACATCTCCGGGGACGTCAAGATCACCGCCAGTGCTGCCTCCACCGTGGTACACATAGAGGGACTAAAAACCGGCATTGGGGACGCCTACGGACCGGACGCGGCCTTCCCGCCCTACACAGAGTATGGTCAGCCCCACCTGGAATTCCCCGAGATGGTCCCGTCCAACTTCGAGAAGTACGTAACCAACACGCTGCCCCTGGGCACCGACACCAGCGGCACCCTGGTTCTGGAAAACGTCCGCATCCCGGCCAACATGAACCCCACCTTCTCGGGGCAGGTGACGCTGCGCGGCGTCATCTACATCGAAGCGCCGAACGTTGTCACGTTCGCCGGCTCTACCACGGTCTGCGGGATCATCGTGGGCAATGGCGATCCCACGGATAACTCCGGCACGAACAGCATCACGTTCACCGGGAGTCTCGACAGCGTGCCGATGAGCCCCGCCTCGCTGCCGGAACCGCAATTTGCCGGCATCCGGAATGAGACGGGCACCTTCATCATGGCCCCCGGGTTCAAGGCGGACTTCGAGGGTCCGTTCACCACCGTCAGCGGCGCCATCGGGGCCAATGGCATCACGTTCGGCGGCAGGGCGGGAGGAACCATCAATGGCTCGCTCATCAACTACTCGCCCACTCCGATGGAACTCGGCGGGAGGAATAATCTGATCTTCAACCGCACCGGGGGCGAGGTGCCGACCGGTTTCGTGCAGCAAACGGTTCTCCGCTACGATCCCTTCTCCTACTCGGAGGTGCTTTGATAGTCGCGGGTATCGACTTGTTGGTTTGAAGTGTTCCGTCCGTCGCTTGGTGCTGATTTCACACGTCAAACTCAACAAGGGGGTGAAACGATGCAACGAGTATCCATTCGGACCCTGGTCTTGTTGCTGGAGTTGCTGATCGCGGTCATCGCGATGCAGTACGTGACCATGATCACGCCGGTACGGGCGGGTGCCGTCTGGGTGGCCACGGATCTCGTCGCTCCAGTCTCGGCTCCGGCCGACCAAGTCGACAATTCCTTGGGTCTTTGATCTCCCCCGTCCCGGCGAGACCCGATCGGAGGATGAGGATCGCTCTGGACGGCGCGGGACGAACGCTTCGAACCACCTCGTATTGGGCTCGGGGCCCCCAACGCGGAATTCTGCGTTGGGGACCCCTCCAGGGGACCGCATCGCGGCCCCCTTTGTCATTTCCGGACTCGCCCACCATCCCTCCCCCGGACGGTCCTCGTCGCGTCCCGGCAAGACAATCCGCCGCCGCTTTGGCCTAGGTCCGGATATTTCCTATGCTTTGTATGGTAGTCAATCTCGACCGGAGGATTCCGACGATGAAGACGAAGAAGATGAACGAGACATCCTGGCGAACGCTCATGCTGCTGACCACCCTGTTCCTTGTCTTCGTGATCTTCCAGGGCACCGTGCGGACGCCGAAGCCCTCGGTCGCCAGGGCCAAGGCAAAACCCTCCGTTGCGGTCCACGCGTCGAAAGGGCCCAATCAGGCGCAGAAAGACCCCAACCAGCCGCCGGGAGAACCTAACCAGCCAGCAGAAGAGCCCAACCAGCCGCCGGACCAAGCCCCCGGCATCCAGCCTAAGCCTGTCCCCTCGTTTGCCGAGACTCATCCAGCGTGGCTCCATGATAACTTGGGGGATTTGAACCAGATCGATCTGTCCTCACTGTCTGATTCGGACGATCCCAACGAGTCGCCGGAGCCTGAGCCCCAGTGAGTTCGGAGTTTTCGGGCGAGAACCGCTGGAACACTTCACCCACACACTTTTGTTTCACTTCTTGAGCTGCCACGCCCATTTCGGGCTCCCAATCGCGATCGATCGCGATTGGGGACCCTTCCAGCCGTAGCGCGCCCCGGGTAAAAAAAACGCGGGCCGGTAGACAGAATCCGGGCAGACCAGCGTCTTTGTTGATGAAACGGTCGACCAGCCGGGCCCGATGCCCTCGGCCGGAAGGGCCGCTGCGGGACGTGGGCGGAGAGACAATTGGACAAGCGTGCGGCGGAAGAACTGATTCGGGCAGCGCTGCGGCGGGACGATCCGGCGGCATGTGAACTGTTGTGGGACCGTTACGCGGGTGAACTGCTCGCGCTGCTCCAAGCGGTGCTGTGTTCCCGGCACGATGCCGAAGACGTGCTCCAGACAGTCTTCGTGCGGATCGTGCACAAGCGCCGATACCTGGCGGCTGCCCGCTGCCTGGATGCGTACGTTTATCAGATCGCACGCCATGAAGCGACCAGCTTCCTCCGGCGGCATCGGCGTGAGCGGGTCGTGGAATCGGACGCTCAGCCCTGGCTGGTTACGGCCGAGGCGGCAGTCGCCAGCAGCCGCGAAGCAACCGAGATGCTGCAGACGGCGCTGACCCGACTGCCGCCATTGCAGCGTCAGATCGTGGTTCTGAAGACGTACCAGGACAAGACGTTTCGAGAGATTGCCGAGATGCTCGATGTGTCTCTCAACACCGTAGCCAGCCGATACCGCTACGGCATGGAGAAGCTCCGGGCTTTGTTGAAAGATGTAGAGTTATGAAAGCAGCAGATGGACAGTTCGACCAGATCGAGCAACGCCTGAAGCAGGCCCGCCTGGCGGAGCCGTCGGCCGAGTTCAAGCAGCGCACGCTCGGGGCCGCGAAAGAAGCCTGGAAGAAGGCCCCGGCCGACATCCCCTGGCGGGTCCCCCTGCGGCATCTGGCGGTCTCCGCGGCGGCGGCGGTGCTGATCGTCTCGTGTGCGAACTACTTCAGCCGTGCGGCGGTGGCGCCGTGGCAGGCCGGCCGGCCCGGTACGGTCCGGATGCAAACCGCCCATTTCGAGGACACGCCGGAGATGCCCTACAGCCCGTTTGTCCGGCATCTGATCGCGACGTCGGGAGCGCCGGCACATGATGCCTCGGCTCTGCTCAATTACTTTCAGAGCGTCCGAAAGACGCTCGAGCGGGCCGAACCGGATGAGCCGGCGGACGGGTCCGGCCCCGGGGAACGGGAAAGCCGGCTGCTCCCTGCCGGATCGAAAATCGACTCTTATGTGTAAACGAAGTCCAGACCAAAGGATGACAGGATGCACAGAAGATCGAAGAGAATTCTGACAGGCCTTGGCATCGTTCTTGTCGCCTTAGCCCTGGCCTACGCGATCCTGTTGCTGCGTGCGACGGCCCAGTTGCGCCAGGCCTGTGTGGCCCTCGCGACGGACGGGCGGCCCCTGCGCAGCGCCGAGATCCTTGGGCCCAAGGTCGCGGATGCGAACAACGCAGCGGTCCTCTATCGCAGTGCCATTCTGCTGCTCAAAGGCGAGCCGGCCGGCGACAAGAGCTTGTATGAGCAGCTCACCGGCCGCACCTGGGAGCGTCTGGGGGAAGACCAGAGGAAGCAGTTCATCGGTCAGGAGGCCGTGGCCAATGCCCTGGCGCTCGTCGAGCAAGGGACACGCCGACCCGCCTGTCAACTCGAACACGACTATGGGGACAGCCTGCACGCGTACCAGGCCCCGGTGATCGAGAACATGCGAAATATTGTGGGCATCATGGGCGCCCGGTGCCGCTGGGAAGTCCAGGCTGGCCGGCCGGCTCGGGCCTGGGACCTGGTTCTGACCCTGCTGCGGTTTGGCGATTCCCTGCGTTTCGATCCCATCTACGACACGCAATTCGTCCGCCTCCGCGCGATCCGCGGCGCGTGCCGCACGATCCAATGGCTCTGCGAGACGGCACCGCCGGACCCGGAACACGTGCAGGCCATCGAGGACCTGCTGAAGCGACAGGATGATATCAGCCTGATGGTCCGGGCCGTGGATGCTGAACGGCTTTTTATCGGCGAGTGGTTCTTCCGCCAGCCCAAAGAGGAATTGGACAAGATCCTGTGGAAGGAGAAGGAACAGGACAGGAACAAGATCGCGCCGCCGGGCGTGTTGAAGTTCAACCACCGCCTGTCATTTCTTGTGCTCGCGTTCCAGCCCAGGCTGATCGCCGACCACGCCGCGTATCTGCAACTGATGAGAAAACGCGTACAACTGTTCCAAGGTCCTTATCGGGACCGGAAGGAACTCCCGGAGCTCCTACGACCATCGCTGTGGAACATCTTGACCGATAAGCTGAACATAGCCAACAGCCTCGATAAAGAGTTTTACTGCGGGGACATGGCCACCCTGCGTCTGACCCGGGCGGGTTTGGCGCTACTGCAGTACAAGCAGGCGCACGGCGTGCTGCCGCCCACGCTCGATGCCCTGGGCGTGGCGGGGCTGGTCGATCCGTTCACGGAGGAACCGCTGCACTATCGTCCGGAGGGCGAGGGCTTCCTCGTCTACAGCGTCGGCCCAGACCGCAAGGACAATGGCGGCACCCCGAGACCGGAGTATCAGGATGCGGATCCGCGCCGCAAACCTGTGGACTATGACATCGTTTGGCGTTTCCCCAATCCGGAGAACCGGGACAAGCCAAAGTAGGGTGCGTACCACGCACCGCTGCGACGCCTGGATGGTGCGTGATACGCACCCTACCGGGCTGTCGTCTTCGCGGTTTAAGGTCGAAGGAGTTAGCACATGCATCGCAGATCGAAGAGAATCCTGACCGGCCTCGGCATTTTCCTCGTCGCGCTCGCGGTACTCTATGCCCTCCTGCTGGTGCGCGCGACGTCCAAGCTGCGCCGGGCGTACGCGGACCTCGAAGCGGATGGGCGCCCCATGCGGATCGACGAGATCACTCCCCCCAAGGTTCCTGACTCCGAGAACGCGGCGGTGCTCTACCAGAGCGCCGTCCTGCTGCTCAAGAGCCAGCCCGCCGGCGACAAGAGCCTGTTCGAGCGACTCACCGACGGTCGAGCCAGGCCCAAGACCAAGGCAGAGAGGGACGCGTTGATCGCCCAGGAAACCGTGACCAAGGCGGTGTCGCTCATGGAACAGGGGACGCGCCGGCCCGTGTGCCAATTGGACCGCAATGACGCCAATAACTTGGACATCACTCGCTTCCCCGAGGTGGAGGAGGAGAAACTGGGCTTTGTTTTGCGCGATCGCGCCCAGTTCGAAATCGACGCCGGCAACAGAGACAGAGCCTGGGATCTGATCTATACGCAACTGAGGTTCGCCGATTCCCTCCGCTGGATTCCCGTGCCCTGGACGCAGCAGATCCGTCAGATCCGGATCGCCAGGGCGTGTCGCATGATGCAGGACCTTTGTGAAACGGCGCCGCCGGACGGCGAACGCTACCGGGCTTTGGAAGAGCTTCTGAAGCAACTGGACGACGTGAAGCCTTTCATTCGTGCCCTCGATGCCGAGCGATTGCTGATCGGCGAACGGTTCTTCAGCCTGTCCCGGGACGAGTTGAGCAAGTTCCTCTGGAAACAGATGGGCGGCGGCAGCGGCGACGCCCTGCCCCTTCCCGTCGTGAAGGTCATACACCGGCTCGCGTTCACTTTCCTGGCCTTCAAGCCGCGGCTGGTCGCCGACCATGCGGCCTACCTCCAGTTGATGAACAAACGCGTCCAACTGCTGCAAGGCCCCTACCGAGACCGGCAGGAAGCTGAGCAATTCCTGAATCTCTCGCACTGGAATGCTCTGACGACGTTGATCGGCTACTCGGGCGGCCACGAAAGACGCGGCTACAGCGGGTTCGTGACCGCGTTACGCCTGACCCGGGCCGGGCTGGCCCTGCTGCAGTACAAGCAGGCTCATGGGACATTCCCGGAAAAGCTCGATGCCTTGGGCCTGGAGGGACTGAGCGATCCCTATGCGGAAGGGCCGCTGCACTATCGGCCGGAGGGCCAGGGGTTCGTCGTCTACAGCGTCGGCGAGGACCGCAAGGACAACGATGGCACCCCGCAGCCGGAAAGAAGACGGGACTCGGATCCGCGTGCCAAACCCTTGGCGTACGACGAGGTCTGGCGCTTCCCGAATCCCAAAAGCAAGGCAGCGGGCGGTAGTTGAAACGCCCAGTCCACGCGAGAACTCAGCGGGCACAGGAAAGTGCCTTGGGAAGGCGGAGAATATGGGAATTCTGTGGCAGGACATCCGGTATGCGGGTCGGATGCTGACGCGGAGCCCCGGCTTGGCGGTGGTCGTGATCCTGATTCTGGCCGTGGGCATCGGGGCCAACACGGCGGTCTTCAGCGTGGTGAATGCCGTGATCCTGCGGCCTCTGCCTTACCCCGATGCCGGCCGGCTGGTGGCCCTCTCGGAGCAACCACGGGCCGAGCTAACATATACCCTACATGGAAGATTCCTCTCGTGGCGCGCGCAGAACCAGGTATTTGAGAAAATGGGCGCCTATTGGGGCTGCCGTCACTACCTCAAGGGGATCGACAGGGCGCGATACGTCCGGGGGACGACCGTTTCGCCCGACCTTCTGGCTCTGTTGGGTGTTCCACCCTCGCTGGGCCGGGGATTCCTGCCGGATGAGGATCAGCCCGGCAAGGAACGGGTGATGGTCCTGAGCAACTCCTTCTGGCGCGAGGACTTCGGCGGGGACCCGAATGTGATCGGCAAGGTCGTAACTCTGGACGGGCAGAGCCACACCATCGTCGGCGTGATGCCGCCGCATTTCCAGTTTCCTCCGGACTCGACCAAGTCCTTCTGGGTACCGCTGGTCTTCGAGCAGGACTCCAATTGGCCGTTGGGAAAGCCGGTCGAGGTGGTGGCGCGGCTCAAGAAAGGGACGACTCTGGCGCAGGCGGCGATGACCGTGATTGCGAATCGCCTGAGAGAGACGGATCCCAAAGCCGCCGCCATCACCGTCGGGCGCATGCTGGATCGGAGATTGGGGGCCAACCGCCAATTGTTGTGGCTGCTGCTGGGCGCGGCGGGATTGGTGTTGTTGATTGCCTGCACGAACGTGGCCAGTCTGCTGCTGGCCCGCGCGACGACGCGCCAGCGCGAGATCGCGATGCGCGTGGCCCTCGGGGCTTCGCGACCGCGCCTGCTGCGGCAAATGCTGACCGAGAGCTTGCTGCTGAGCCTGGCGGGCGGGATCCTGGGCCTTCTCGTCACCTTCGGAACGGTCCGGGGAATCGTTCGGCTGTGTCCTGCCGACATCCCGCGTTTGAAAGATGCCGGTGTGGACGGGATGGTTCTGGCGTTCACGCTGGTCGCGTCCGTGCTCACGGGTCTGTTCTTCGGGGTGGTTCCGGCCTGCCGGGCTTCCGATGTCCACGTCAGTCGGATTCTCAAAGAGGGACAGACGCGGTCTTCCACCGGCCGGGGCTGGCGCCGCCTGCATGGCGGCCTCGTCATCGCGCAGATAGGGCTGTCCCTGATTCTTTTAATCGGAGCGGCCCTGCTGGTCCGGACCTGGATCGCTTTGCAGCGAGTCGATCTGGGCTTCGACCCCAAGAACGTGCTGTCCGCGGAGATCATTCTGGGGGGCATAACGGACCAGCAGCCGCAGCGCTGCCACGCCTTTTTCGACCCCCTGCTGGAGCGTGTCCGGACTCTCCCCCGCGTGCAATCGGCCGGATACATCGATCTGTTTGTCCTCGGCATGAATGAGGGCGGAGGGCCTGTGTCCATCGTGGGCCATCCACCCGTGGATCCCGAGAAAGCCCCTTTGGCCTACCATCTCAACGTCAGGCCCGGTTTCTTCGAGACCATGGGCGCGAGACTCTTGAAAGGCCGGACTTTCACCGAGAAGGACATGAGCGAAACCGCGCACCTGGCCATTGTAGATGAGGACGTGGTGCGAAAGCTCTTTGGCGACTTGGACCCCATCGGCCAGAGAATCCAGTTTGGCGGGTCCGAGCATACTGTTGTCGGAGTGGTCCGTACACTCCGGGACTTCCGGCATCTGGGCCCGGTGGCCGGGATAGTGTACCTCCCGCATACGCGCTATTACGGCTTCATGTGTCTGTTGGTGCGGGCCCAGCGCGACCCCCTGCAGTTGATCGGTCCCATTCGCGCGCAGATGGCCGAGTTGGACAAAGCCGGCGCGGACGCCACGTTCGAGCCTCTGGAGGCACGTTTGGCCGACATGCTGGCTCCACGGCGGTTCAGCGTGGTGCTGCTGGGGCTTTTTGGCGGGATCGCCCTGATCCTGGCCACGGTGGGGATTTATGGCCTGCTGCAATACAGCACAGCGCAACAGACGCACGACATCGGCATTCGCATGGCGATAGGCGCCGGCAGGACGGATGTCCTCGTGGGGGTCTTGCGGCACGGCCTGCGGCTGACGCTGGTCGGTGTCGTGATCGGTCTGGCCGGGGCGTATGCCCTGACCCGCCTGCTGACGAATCTCTTGTACGGGGTCCCGCCTACGGATCTGCCGACTTTCATCGGCGTATCGCTCGTTTTGCTCGCCATAGCTTTGTTGGCCAGCTACCTCCCGGCGCGCCGGGCCGCTCGGATCGACCCGATGGAGGCGCTGCGATATGAGTAGGACTGGAATGATGGAATACGGGAATATCGGAATAATGGGTCCGGGAGCGGAAGCTCTTGCAATATTCCATCATTCCATTATTCCAACTGACTTTGGGAGAGCGATATGGGATCTGAGGGCAACTCGACCGCCGTGGAATGCCGGCAGTTGACGAAGGTTTTTCAGAGACTGCTGGAGGGCCGTGCAAAAGCCGTCTATGCGCTGCGCGACGTGTCCCTGACGGTGCGCCAGGGCCAGATTGTCGGGCTGATCGGGCCTAATGGGGCGGGGAAATCGACGCTGCTGAACCTGATCGCTGGGCTGATTCTCCCCAGCGAGGGGGCTGTCACGGTCTGCGGGCATCCCGCCCGGTCCATCGCCGCGCGGCGCGGCTTGGGGTATATGCCGGAACATCCGGTCTTCCCCGGCCTCTATACCGCCCGGGCCATCCTGCGGTATCACGGTGCCCTGCTGGGGTATAGCGCGGCCGTCATCGCGCAACGGACGGACAAATCGATCGAGCAACTGCAAATGCAGGAATTCATCGATCGACCTGCTTCCGACTTCTCCCAAGGCATGAAACAGCGTCTGGCCCTGGCGGTCGCGCTGCTGAACGACCCGCAATTATTGCTGCTCGATGAGCCGAGCAATGGTCTCGACCCGGTCGGGATTATCCAACTCCGCGACCTCCTGAAGCGGCTGCGCGACTTCGGGGCGGCCATCGTCATCAGCTCGCACCGCCTGGGCGAGTTGGAGAAGATGACCTGCGATTACCTCTTCATGCATCGCGGCCGGATCGTCAGCTTCGCGGACACGATCGCCGCCGGTCAGGCAGGGAAACTGCACGTGGAACTCGTCTCCGGCGGCCGCCAGATTGCGGATAAACTATCTCCGCCCGACTGCGTGCTGGAGGTGTCGGATACCGAGCTGGTGGTCGGGATCAACGACCCGGATAAAGTCCCGGATCTCGTGAGCGAGCTGGTCCAGGGCGGTGCGCGGATCCGGAGCGTGCTCCTGCAGAGAGAGGACATCGAGCAGGTGTTCCTGCGGCTGTGTAAGGAAGGGACGTGAGCCATGAGAGCCTTCGAGCTGATGAAAGAGACGTTCTTTCGGCGGACCTATATCTGGATGGTACACGTGATCTGGCTGGCGCTCTACGGCGTCTTCTGGTGGCTGTTTCTGCCGGACGCCCTGGAGTTCGGCAGGTTCCTGTTCATCTGGGCGGGCTTCTTCCTGCCGCTGGCGCTGAGCGCCGGTATCTTCGGCGACGACATTGCCTCGGGACGCATCTGCGTCATTGTGACCAGGCCCTTCTGGACGGGCGAGTTGTACATCTTTCGCGTACTGGGCCTGTCGCTCCAAGCGGCCGTGCACCTGGCCCTGGCCGGGGCACTCGTTCTGGTCCTCCACGCCATCATGCGCAAAGGCCAGGTTGATAACCTCGGCATCTGGCTCCTGGCGACCTGGCTGTTGTTCAACACCTGTGCCGCGTTGTCCACCTCGCTGTCGGTCGTGGTGGGACGGGCCTTCAACTCGCTGCTGCTGCTCGTAGTGATCGTCACCGGCTATTTCCTCGTGGGGCTCCTGTCGATGTACCTGCGCGACCAGGCGTCTGCCGGCGCGTTGGCGAGCTTCATCCGGTATCCCTGGCCGCCGTTCGAATTGTTGTATAAGTTCGCCGCCGGGGAATGGGGACAATACGCTCCGACGGTCGGGAAATACAGTGTGAACAAAAGCATTGCCTGCATCGTCCACAGCCTGATGCTGATGCTGGTGTACAGCATTATCGGCATCGTTCTGCTCGGCAGGCAACAATTCTCGCGGGTGCGCGACTGATGAGAGATAAGATCAATGTCCGTTCGATGACCGCCGTGGCGGGCCTGCTGCTGGAGGCCTGGGCCTTGTACGTGGTCGGGGCCTCGCCGCGACGCTGGCGGCCGGCGCTGATCGTCAAGGACGAGACTGCCGCCCACATCCTGTACGACGCCATGATTCGGGCCATGGGCGACGCCCGGAGTCTCTCCTATACCAGCGTCTGCAGCAATCCGGACGACAGGATCTCCACCTACCGGATTTGGCTCCAGAAGCCCGGCTCCTTCCACGTGGAGCAGACCAACGACGCCAGCACCAAAAGCACGACGATTCTCGACGACGGCAACTGCTTTTGGGTTCACTGGACGGGGGACCGTCCGACCCTTCTGCTCGACACCGACAAGAGCCGCGCGGACGCGCGCTCGGATGTCTATGTGAAGAAGGCGTCTTTGGCCGGCGGCGGCTCCATCCAAAGCGAGGTCGCGCTGCTCGGGACCGCGCTGGTAGGTTTGATCTTCGATCCGAGCGCCTTCTACGGCACTGGGAGTCCTCTGGCGCCCTACATCGACGGCATCAGGGGCCGGGGCACCAATCCCGTGCGGGGCGAGGTCTGCGACGTAATCGAAGTCAGTTTCATGCGGGCCCGGCGGACCTGGTACATCTGGCTGTCCCGGCAGGACCATCTGCCGCGCAAGTTCAAGGAAGTCGACCGCGGCGCCGACACCCGCGTCATCGTCGAGGAGTGGTCGAACGTCATGGCCAACGGCGCGATTCCGCCCAAGGTCCTGACCTGGTCGCCGCCGCAAGGCTACCAGCAGTGGAATCCGCCCCGCCTGGAGGATTCGCTCCTCCCCAGCGGGCAGGAGGTGCCGGACTTCCAGTTGCGCTCGGCTCGCCGGGGCAAGATCAGGCTGTCCGATTATCGCGGCCGAGTCATCTGGCTCTACGTCTGGGACACGGGAGCGCCCCAGTGCCGCGAGGAGATGCCCGGCTTCCAGCAGTTGTATCGGGAGTACCGCGATAAAGGCCCCGTCTTCCTCGGCTTCAACTGCTCGGACGACCGGCGGCTGGCCCGGGCTTTCCTGCGGGAGAACCATGTGACGTTTCCGAGCGTGCTCGATGCCTCCGAGGCCGCCACGCGGCTGATTCGCCTGGACTACGGAAACAAGGCCGGGGTCCTGCCGCTCAACTACATTATCGATCCGCAAGGCAGAGTCGTCGATGGCTGGTTCGGGCAGGAACAGGACGCCGA
The DNA here is from genome assembly GCA_023481165.1 of Planctomycetota bacterium. Lineage (GTDB taxonomy): Bacteria > Planctomycetota > Phycisphaerae > Sedimentisphaerales > Anaerobacaceae > PLanc-01. The sequence continues at coordinate 25,037 of JAMCWO010000141.1, forward strand.
CCGCGTCCTCGCCGCCCTTCAGAAAGCCGGTCTGGAACTGGCGCAGTAGCATGGGCATCTTGCCCATGAGTATCAGGGCCATCTTGGCCCTGTTTGCACGGGCGGGACGCCCATGCTACTATGTCACGACAAAACGGCTATAGCTTTGCTACCGCAGCTTTGATCTCGTCGAAGCGTTCTTCGGCGAGGTGCTTGCCGTAGTCGCGCATGGCGGTCGCTACATTGCGCCAGGCAGTCCAGATCTGCTTCTTGCCCCTGGGAGTGGAGAGTTGCCTCGCCACAAGAGCCGCTTCCGCATCCACGAAGCGATCCAGCGTCTCATAGTTCCAGGTCGGCATCTTCTGGGCGAGCGTCGCCAGGCGGGAGACGATGGTCTCGGTGATTCTGCGTCCATCCTCGGCGGAGGATTCCTTCGGATCGCGCCCGCCGATGCCCTGGTACGGAGGGTTGCCGAGTCGCGCGAGATCGACCGTGTTGGGAAACAGATGCATCATGAGCGAAGTTTCGCCCCAGGCCGCATGGTCGCCGGTATAACCCACATCAAGGGCCAGCCAATACTCCGGCGTGCCGAGGACCGGGATTCCCAACGCCCGGCTCATCCGCACGGCGGTTTCCCGCACGACGATCTGCTGCGCGGCACCATAGTGGCCCGTGAGAATGATAATCGCCCGAAAACCATCGCGGGCCATCTCCCGGCAGAGTTGTTCCAGCCAGGGACGCAGGTGCTTGGAGAAGACATCGTCTTCGGGGTCCATGATGAATGTGTGCGGCTCGCTCAGGCCGCCGACCCCGCCGAATAGAGGCGGCGCGACGACGCCCCCGCCCTTGCGGGCCGCGTGCAGGCACAGGGCGTGCGCCTTGACGGCGTCAAGTCCGAGAATATTGTGCACGCCGTGCCACTCGATGGTCCCCAGTGGCTGAAAGATCGTGCCACACGCCACCTTCGCCTCCTCCAACTCCTTCGGATGCAGAAATTCAAGGCGCACCTCGCGCTGGCCGACTATCTCTGCTGATGGTAGAGATGAATCGAGTAACGTGCCGGCGGCCGCCGCACCCAGGAACCGCCGTCGTCCGAACCGCTGAGCCATGTGTACCTCCTTCGCAGCGCCGCTGCGCATCGGGCTTTACTCTTCGCGTTCATCGTACCGTGTCCGCGTGCGGCTGTCACCACCGGCGGCACTTGTTACCGACGCCGCTCGGCGTGCCTTATATATATGGACCAGGAGAACTGAAAGACGCGATCTGCGCCCCTTAGTTAGGAAAAGGAGGTTGGAGATATGACACGCATGATGCTGGCACACCAAAGGTGGCCCATGCCAAATCCAAATGATACGTATCCATCAAAATACGGCGCCGGCGGAGGGCATCCCCTCCTCCTCAAGACCATCGTAGTGCTCCTCGCGCTGGGCTGGACAACGGTCTGTGCCGCGGCTTCCGGCCCGGGAATCGGGATCAAGGTGGGCGCCCAAACGATCACGGACCCGGTGGACCTCGGCAAGACGACCCGGGCCCGGCTGGAGCTGGAGATCGCCAGTCCGCTCCTGTGGGACGAGCACGTGGACTTCGCTCTCGGATTCGGCGGCTCGTACCTCGGCTCGCACACCGAGGAGTACACCGATACCACTCCGGACGGCACCTTCATTGACGATCTTTATACGGACCGGCTCTCTGTGTTCGACATCCGGCTGGCCGCCCGGCTGTACCCCCTCGGCGACAGCAGCCGCATTCGGCCCTACGTCGGGGCCGGCGTCGGCTATTTCTGGTTCCGCGACAACTGGGAGAACGAGTACTCCGATACGTTCGCGGACCCCTACACCCCCGGCGGGTACCGGACCGTCTACGACCATGCGGACGGCGACACCACCCTGGCGCACGCGCCGTTTCCCTTCTTCCTGGCGGGGGTCACCCTGCCCATTGGCTGGAATGGCGAGATCCTGTTCGAGTTCCAGTACGACGTCGAGAAGAAGGATGCCGGCTTCGACCTCAGCGGCCCCATTTACCTGTTCGGCGCCCGCTTTCGATTCTGATGGACCCGTCGTTCGTCTCGTGCCATGACCGCAGCGCTGCCGCATTTCAGAGATCGTGCGGTCAAGATTGCTGCGCCGTGCTCGTAGTGACATACAGGGGCACAGCATGTCATTGCGAGGAGCGCAGCGACGCAGCAATCTCCACGCCCACGATGTGGGACGTGCGCCATACGGTCTTACTTTGCCTTCTCGGCCGGCTTCTGGCGTTTGAAGGTCACCTGCTCGACAGGCTCTGACCCGCGGCTGCCGTCCGCGGTCAGGGTGTAGAGCTTCCCCTGGAAGCTGTCGTTGTCGATTTTCGCGAAGACGTGCTGGAACTTCTGCGTCGTTCCATCGGCCTGGGTGACTTCGGTCTTGGTCGCCAGATCGCTGCCGTCCGGCGCCCACACCATCTTCCAGGTGCGGCCCCGGGTATCGGCTCCGAACTCGACCACTTCCCGGCGGCTCGGCGCGTAGGTGATCAGGCCCGCGTACCGGAAGTCGCCGATCTTCATGTCCACCGAGGCGGCGTGTTTGTCGAGGATGGGTTGGTATTCCAACTCGTAGTTCTGATTGTTCTCGTTGCCCGCCCATCTGCCGATCAGCCACGTGTAGCCGCCTTCGGCCACCAGGTCCCCGAGCTTCTGGTAATCTGTGGCGCGATCCGAGGCTTCCGCGGCGGCGCTCACCGGGACCGCCTTGGCCTGGGGCTGACGCTTGTAGGTGAGCTTGGTCATGGGCTCGGAGCTGCGGTTGCCGCTGCTATCCGTGGGGTAGATCGCAATCGTAATCGTGTCGGCATCCGCTTTATCGACAACGATATCGCCCTTGCGCACCTGGCCCTCGGGACTCGTGTGCTCGACTCTGCGGACGAGCCCGTCCCCCTCCGGCGACCAGACCCCTTTCCAGAAACCACCCCGATTGTCGACGCCCTGATCCACCGCCTCCTGACCGATCGGCGACAAGGTGATGATACCCTGGTACTTGAAGTCCCCCATCTGGAGGTTGTTGAGCACCATGTGCCTATCGAGGGCCCACGCGAAGTCGAACTCCACCTTCTGGCCGTCCTCCGTGCTGGCCACCCACCGGCCGATGATCCAGTCATACCCGCCCGAGGCCACCAGATCGCCGAGCGTCTCCTGCGCCATGCCCGGTGTCACAAAACCAGCCAACACTATCACGACTGTCGAGAACACACGCCGCAAATTCATGACCTCCCCTTTCCCTTTGTGATTTGTGATTGACGATTGCAAGGCATAACGATCGGGCCTTGACGCCGAGCCTACGGAGTCAAATCATAAATCATAAATCATGAATTGTCAATCTTAACAGGTCAGGTGAAAGGCCCCCACAACCTTGCGGTCGTGCTCGATCTCCTCGTTGAAGATCTGCCAGGCGCGGTCCGTGTGCTCCTCGATGCAGTCGATCCCTTTTTGGCGGAGGGTCTCGCGCATCGTCGGGTCCAGGTGCAGCCGGCCGCCGACACCCGTCCCCACAACCAGAAGGTCCGGGGAGTAGTCGATCACGGTCTCCAGGTCCGTGAGGGACAGAGAGTGGGCCTCGCGGCGTCTCCAGTAGGGCTCGACCTTGTCCGGAAAGACGATCAGATCGTCGTCGAAATCATCGCCCGAGACCCGGATGCGCCCGAAGGAGTAGGCATCGATATGGTTGCGCCGGCCCCCCCCGGCGGAGGAGACCTCGGCGGGCATCCGCACGTGCTGGGCGAACCAGGAGCGCGCCAGGTCCGCCACGATGTCCAGCTTGCCCGGCTCTTCGAAGAGGTGGGAAGCGCCCGGGACGATCACGAGCTCATGCTCGGTGGTCAGCTTCTTGGCCGCCTGCCGGTTCATCTCGATGACCTCGGTGTCCTTGCCGCCGACGATCAGCAACACGGGAGGCTTGACTTCGGGCAGGACGTTGAGAGCCAGGTCGGGCCGCCCGCCGCGACTGACAATCGCCCGCACCGCCTCGGGCCGCTGGATGCAGGCCACGAGGGCGGCCGCCGCCCCGGTGCTGGCGCCGAAGTACCCGATGTCGAATCCGCTCATCTGCTCGTGGGACAGGACCCAGCCGGTCGCCGCGTCCAGCCGGCCCGCCAGGAAGGGAATGTCGAACCGCAGCCGCCCCGTGTACATGTCGATCCGTTCTTCCTCCTCCGTCAGCAGATCCAGCAGCAGGGTCGCCAGACCGGCCTCCTGAAGCTTCTGGGCCACATGCTGATTCCGCGGGCTGTGCCGGCTGCTGCCGGCGCCATGGGCGAACAAGACGATCGAGCGCGCCTTCTCCGGAACGGCCAGAATGGCCCGCAAAGTCACCTCGCGTGTCTCAATCACCAAGTCCTCTTGCTGCGACTGCTGCTCGATCATCCGCCATACCTTGCCTTTTCATTTGAAGTATGAAGTTTGATGGTTGATTGGAGATTTATAGATCAAGAATCATACATCATACTTCTGACTTCCCGTGACGGTGCGCCCGGAGGATCTCGAGCACCTCCAAGTCGTCCACCTGCCCGAAATCCGCGTAGAATTGGCCGATGGCGTAGAAATAGGGAGGTACATACGGGCAAACCACGTCGTCCGCCTCGTGCTCCAGTCTGTCGATCGCATCCTGGGCACCGACGGGCACCGCGATCACGATCTCCTTCGGCGCCTCCGCGCGGGCCGCCCATAGGGAAGCCTCCATCGTCTTGTTCGCC
>JAMCWO010000080.1:0-27149 GCA_023481165.1 Planctomycetota bacterium
AGTCCTTGGGCGTGCCGACGCACACCGCTTCCCGGGCCAACGTGGCGACCGTTGCCTTCACGACGTTCACCGCGAAGTCGTAGTCATACGTGACCCCGCTGAGATTGAAGGGATTATTGGCCAGAGCATTACTGGCGTCCTCGGCCGCGTGGTAGTAGATGTTGCTGTCGCCGGCCCAGATCTCGTCGACTGTGTTCTCGATGGCCCAGAGAGCGGCATACCCGGCCGTGATGAAAGGTGCGTGGTCGCTGGCTTGCCAGATCACCGGGTAATGGCTGTCCGGATCGATGACCAGAGAGGGGACATAGGTCTGCGCCGCCGCGACGAAGGTCTGGACCCAGGCGGCACAGAACGGGACGTCCAGGCTTATGACTTCCAAGTCCTTGGGCCGATAGGCATCGCTGTCCCAGGCGGGCCGCAGGATCATGTCGAGATTGATCACGCCCACGATGTTCGCGTCCGTGGGCAGGGAGTTGACGTACTCCCGGCTGCCTCTCATCCCGTCTTCTTCGGCATTGAAGGCGATGAAACGCAAGGTGGACTGAAAGCGGTATTGCGTCAGCACCCGAGCGGCTTCCAGCACGCCCGCTGTGCCGGAGGCATTGTCGTCGCCGCCGGGCCGCTCGTCGCCGCCGGTGGTATCGTAGTGGGCACAGACGATGTAGATCTCCTGGGGCCTCTGCGTACCGGGCCATTCGGCCACGACATTCTGGTAGAGGCCCCTGATCGAGACGTCCAGGCCCATGGCGGAAAATTGGTCGGCCAAGTAAAGCAGGGCCTCCTGGTTGCCCCGTGTCTCACCGCCGAGCCAGCCGTCGCGGTTACGGTAGCCCTGGTCGTACGATGGACCGCCGTAGAGGCCCAGACCCATGTTCTCCACGGCGATCTCGTAAGCCCGGTATTGATCGGGGGAGATCTTGCCCACGGCCTCTCGGACCGGGTCGATTTCTGCCGCCGGGGCAACCAGACCCAGGATCAGGCAGATGAGACAGGTGTGAATCGATGCCGGGTGGGACGCTGGCGCACGACTGGGGGGCATTCCGCGCATGCGGTCTCCTTCCTCGCCTCTCGGCGAACCTCGCTGTCGATCCAAGCGTCACTGTCTGCTTTCGTGCGGACCGCAGACGATCGCGTGGACGCGGGGGACGGGAAGCGGAAGAAAAGGCCAGCGGCGGCACGCGCGGCCATCGGAGGAAGGCCGCCCCAGCGCGAGATCGATAGACCACGATGGGGAGCCCGACGTGACCTTGCCGTGTCGTAGTTGTGGGAATGGGCGCACCTGATCTTGCAGACCCGCCCTTGCCGCCTGCTCGTGGATCCGCTCCGCACTTCATAGACTGCGCCGGACAGACCACATCCGGCGACCACTAAAGGTGGTGGTCTTACTCACTTTTCCTCGGAGCCACTGCTCCGTACCTATAATAGACGCGCGGAAGACCGGCCGCCGTACAAGAAAAACAATTTTTCTCACATTTTTTTGCGCTGGGACTGGCGGCGGAGCACCACTCGGCGGCGCACGGGTGTCCCTCCGGACCCCATGCGAGTGGGTCCATGATTTGTGGGAAGAACTCCCGTGCCGTCGGTATCAATTCGGAAGGGATGCGGGCCCCGGCGTGAGGCCCACGTCGTCGAGGAGAATCACGGCGGTTCGCGTGCGGTCGAAGCGAAACCGGATTTGTTTCAACCGACCGGGGTCGAATGCCGGATTCGCCGCCATGAAATCGGACAGGGGAAACTCATACGTTTGCAGAACAGGTTCCGTGGCGGACTTGAAGCGGACACGCTCCCAGTAGGGCCATTTCGTGAACGTCACTTTCAGGATCGGTTGCAGGGGATGGATGTGGCGGAGAGGCAGGCACGCGACCGCGCCGTCCGAAGCCGCGAGTTCGATTGTCAGGTCGATGGGTGGTCTGCCCGGTCCCGGCGCGGGAGCATTCGGATCTGCGGCCGGCGGAGCATTCGGATCGAGCGGCACGGTGGGGTGCTCCTCGGCCTGCGCCTCGCACGTGTCGCACGTGTCGGCCAGGCAGAACGAAAGGATCGTCTGCCAGTCGAGTCGCCAGCGCGCGGGCAGAGCGTCCGGCAGGGTAATCGTATAATTGGGGGCCTCGTCGGGCGCCAGGTTGGTCCAGCCGGTGGTGTTCCAACCGAGCACGGCAGCATGATCCTGGAACGACCATCCGCCGCGGCCCTCCAGGCGGCGGTGACGCCAGAAGCCCAGGTTCGCGCCCGTTTGAAAGCCGCCGTCCACCGTTGTCCGGGTGACGTCGATCGACTCATCGAAGTCGCTCACCACCCGCAGGCGGGAGTCCGCAAAGCGGTTGAAGTAGACGGTCTGGGGTAGCCAGCGGGCCGCCCGCCGATAATTGCGGAACAGGGGGATATACTCGCTCTTACCACGTAAGGTGGCGTCGAGGAAGGCGGCGATATACACTTGGGCGATCTTCTGCTGGTCCTCGGGGCGCAACAGGGCGCCGCGGGCGAGCAGGTGTTTCAGGGGCGGACCGGCGTCGTAGCGGCCCCAGACCGTGTTGAATTGCCCGTGATTGGCGCGATGGATATACAGGGCCGTTTTCATCCAGTAATTATGGTCCGTGAATTTCACCCGGCGGTAGGTGCGGGCGCCGGCGAAGAAGTCCACATCGCTGTCGTGACTGCCGTGCAGGACCAGGTAGTTGACGTTCTCGATGGGGGTGGGCAACCCCACCGGCTCGTACTGCCCATCGATGGGGGCGATCGCGATCAGCGTCTTGATGGCGAACCCGAAGTCGAAGGAGACCCGGGCGTCGTCCGGATAGTACAGAAGGCGATTGAAGGCGGCCGCGTGGACGATGGCCTCGCCGCCGCGCGAATGGCCGATCAGGGCGATACGGGACAGGTCCACCTTGTCGTGGAAGGGGTTCTCCGGTTGGTTGTTCCAGGTCCGCCACAGTTGCAGATGCTTGAGCAGCAGCCAGCCGCGGACGTTGTTCTCACCGCCGAGATCGCCCGACCAACTGAAGTTGAGGAAGTTCTCATCGATGGAGGCCACCAGAAAACCCCGGCTGGCCAGGAGTTCACCCAGGTACGCGTACCCCGGTTCGGAGAACTCCTCCATCTTGTGGTTGCCGTGGACGATCAGGACCAGCGGGAAGGGCCCGTCGCCCCGGGGCAGCCAGACGCGTGCGTTGAGGGGAAAGCTCTGGGATTCGAAGCCCCAGTACTTGCGGCGGGCCCAGGCCTTGAAGCCTTTGAGACTCCCGAGCAGGCCCGAGGCATCGACCGGCTCGGTCACGAGGTCCACGTCCCGGCCATACTCCGGGCGGCGCCGGTCTGTGCCGCTGCCGTAGAACAGCGTAGCCACCTCGTAGGGACCGGCTTGGGATGGATCGGGGGCATCGAGGTCCGGGACCTGCCCCTCGGCGGCCGCGTGGATCTCCCGGAGGTAGGGGTCCACGCCGGGGCTGGCCAGCCAGAGGATCACAACAGCGCCGCCGGTAACCGCGACGGCTAGCATGAGCAAGGCAAGAATGGCGGAGACGATACCCGCTCGTTGCGCTCTCCAATGCCTGAGAATTCCGAGGCCCGCGCCGGCCAGCATCGGCAGTACGACCAGCCATCCGCCCAGCCGCAAGGCAAATCCGGGCGCGAAGCCGAAACCTTTTGCGATGAGGATAAGGCTGCCAAAGGCAACGAGCACTAAGGCCTTGAAGCGCAAGGGCACGCGCCTGGTCAAGGCCAGAGCGAGCAGGAGGATCAGGGCCGACAACGCCAAGACAACAGTCCCAAGGAGCAGGAGTCCGGCCACATCGACGGCGGTCCCCAGACCGGTTCCCATGCACAGCCCGGCGTAGGCGGGAAAGAACAGGGCCGCCGCGATCAGTCCGAGCGCGGCCCCGCGCCACGCGAGGCCGCAGAAGCGTGTGCACGGTCTCGCGCACCATCCGAAGAAGCCGGCGAGACGACACCCGAGAGAGCGCCAGAGGCTTGCCGCTACGCCGGAATCAGGAGCCGAAGCTTCTGAAGGTTCGGACATCGCGTTGCTCCTTCATACAGGAGGTCAATGGTGCGTCGGCTCGGGCAGAGGCAGGAAATGACGTACCGCCTGTTTCTTGGCGTTCTGGCTGCGGGCTTCGATCATGATCGTCCGGCGCGACGACAGTGGGATATTCTCCAGGAATAGTCCATCGTCGGCGACCGGGATGTCTGTGCCGTTGATGGTGATCCGGGTGCCCGGCTCGACCCAGCCGTGCACGTCGATCGCGGCGCCATCGGCCACGCGGGACTGCTCGATCGGAGTGGTTTGGACCAGCAGATGGGGGGACTGGTCCAGGCCGAGAATCTCGTCGATAATCTGTCGCTTGGCGGCGTAGAGGACGTTTGGATCGTTGCTGTAGTCAGCCGTTGTTCGGACGACATTGGCGGCGATCTCGACACCGCGCTGCGACGGCTCGATCAGTGCGGCCACCCGCTCGGTCATTGCCTTCTTCATCTGCCGAACCTTCTCTTCCAGCAGGCGGAAGTACTCGTAATCCTGGAGGCCGTTGCGCATCTGCTCCCAGCGCAGCGAATCCAGGAGTCCGCCTTTCGTGGGGTATACGTGCCAGCCGTCGCCGCCGTGCTGACCGGGCGCCTCGAAAGGATCGTTCGTCCACATGTTGTAGCCCCAGTGCAGATAGCCGGTCAGGCCGAAACGGTAGTTGAGCCAGTGCATGGTTCGCGACTGGATGAGCGGCACATCCACCGTCTTATTCATGTACGCCCCCGCCTGGAAGATGCCCACGGTGTAAATCCACATTTCGTTGCCGCGCCGCTGGGCGTCTTCAAAGGCCTCCTGCCAGGTGGCGTAGTGGTCGAGCTTGGGGACCCAGACTTCGAGCCGGTTGAGGCAAAGGGGCGTCTCGATGGCGTCCACCCGCCGGAGCCGCGGTCCGTAACGGTGGACGAATTCCGAGGCCTCCCGCCACGTCATGATGTTGTGGTTGGACGGCTCGTCGGCAATGTGGAAGACGGTTTTGTCGAGCCAACCGCGCTCCTGCAAGTGTTGTTCCAGTGCGGGCAGGAATTGGGGCAGGAACTCCTTGCCTGGCATGGTGATGGTTGCAGCTTTTTCCTCATCCCGTACGGAGAAATCCCGGAGCACGATTTCCTTGCTCGACCAGCCTCCCTCGCGAAAGCGCGCGACGAAGCCGGTTTCCAGGAGATCCATCCGGCCCGTGCTCCAGAAGACCTCGCACCATTGGTCGAATCGGGAGAAGTCGAATGTCAGCTTGCCGTCGCTGCGCTTCGTGGCCGCGATCAGCTCCGGCGCAACGCGAAAGACATTCTGGCGGTGGTCGGCCATATTCCGGGCATAGACGCCCAGCATCTTGTAGAAGGCCTCGGGATCGGAAGAGTCCACGCCGTGGAACTGCTTCCATCGGCCCGTCGAGTACCATTCGGTGACCATCAGGTGCCGCTCATCGGGCAGTGTCAACGGAAAGACCGTGACGACCAGCGGCAGCGTCTTTTCGCCCTTGTTCGCGTGAAAAGTCACAATACCCTCGTAATCGCCGGCCTGCGCATCCTTCGGCACGCGGATCGTCAGATAGACGGCCTGATAGCGGCCCGCCTCCACTGCCATTTGTTTGGCGTCGGAGAGGTAGTCCGGGAAACGAGCCGGCGCGGCACGGGTGAAGCCTGCTTTGCGGTGGTTCGGCGAGTTCTCGGCAATCTGGATGGAACCGATGAAATTCCAGGTCACAGCCTCCGCCGGCAGACTGCTGTTGCCGCCCTTGAGCTTCAGCGGTCCGACCGAGACGGCGAGATCGCGCAGCGCCTCTCGGGCTTTGACGACACACTGGGCCGACAGGACCTCGTTGCGGATGCCGAAGACCTCGATGCGCTGGTGCGGCGGGGAGCACTTGTACCCATCCTCAAAGACCCGCTCCAGATCCGTCACGCCGAAGCACTCGAACGCGGACTCCTGGGCAAGACAGCACGAGACCAAGAACAAAACAAGAATAGCAGGGACAACGCGATGCAGGCTGGTGCGAGATGTGCACATACTTATAATGACCTTTCTCCGGAGATGATGATTACGCGCCGGCAGAGCATGTCATCCTGAACGGAGCGAAGCGCAGTGAAGGATCTGGCTCGCGCTCTAGAGAGATCTCCCGTTCGCGGCCCAGATCCTTCCCCTACGGCTCAGGATGACAAGGCAGTACCACACCAAGTCCGGCGTGTTATCCGTTCAGGACCCAACCCTGGCGGTAGGTCTTGGTGATGAACTTGTCCGCCTCCGAGTTGTTGGAGGCCTTGAGATTCTTGGTGTCCCATTCGAGCTTCGGGCCGCTGGTCATCTCGACTTCCTTCTCCTGCTTGTTTTCCCGGATCTTCTTCTTCGACGTCTGGCCGAGACGGTAGGAGACGAGGGCCAGCAGGTTGTTCTCGATCATCGCGCCGGCGTAGTCGAAGTTGCACAGCGGAGCCTTGCCCGTCTTGGCGCCGACGATCCACTCCTGGTGATGGCCCAGCGACGGCGGGATCAGGTCCTCCTTCTTGGGCGAGGTGTACTGGGTCATGTCGCCTTTGGTGGGCATGATGACGCGCCACGTGTAATCGCACATCAGAAAGCCTTTGTCACCCCGGAAAAGAACGGCCTTGAAGATCGCCTCCCGGTCGAAGATTTCGGAGGGCATGCCCGGCTTCTTGCCGCCATCGTACCAGTTGAGCGTCACGGGCCCGCGCCAATCGTTGGCGGGATGCGTCCATTGAGCAGTCAACCACTGCGGGCAGGTGTCGGTGCTCAGCGGCGAGCCCTGGGCCTCGACGCTCGTCGGCAGCCGCAGGTCCAGGGCCCAGTAGGCCATGTCCATCATGTGACTGCCCATGTCGCCGATCTGGCCGCTGCCGAAATCCCAGAAGCGGTTCCAGCTCAGGCAGCCGCCCTTGATGTAGCCCGAGTTGAACGGATGGAACCGGGAAGGCCCGATCCAGAGATCCCAATCGATGCCCGGCGGCACCGGCTCTTGCGGCAGGTAGCTCCCGCCTTCCGGCGTGCGGCTGCACCAGACGTGGACCGCCTCGACTTTGCCGATCGCGCCCCCGCGGATCAGCTCGACCATGCGCCGATAGTTGTCGCTGGCGTGAATCTGAGTCCCCATCTGCGTGGACAGTTTCTTGTTCTTCAGATACGTTTCGCGGACCAGCCGGGCCTCCTGCACGGAATTGGCGATCGGCTTCTCGCAGTAGACGTGCTTACCGCGGTTCATCGCCCAGACGTTGATGAAGGCGTGGGTGTGGTCGGTCGTCGCGCAGACCACGGCGTCAATGTCCTTCTGGTCGAGGCACTTACGCCAGTCGGTATAGGTCTTGGCCTGCGGGAACTTCTTGGCGGCCGCGGCCAGGTTCTTCTCGTTGACATCGCACAACGCCACGATGTTCTCGCTCTTGACCCCGTTGAGATCGTCCGCACCCCGACCCCCGACGCCGATGGCGGCGATATTGAGCTTCTCAATGGGCGAGTTGCCGGCCTTAAGAACCCCGGATTTGAGAATGGTGACACCGGCCCCCAGGGCGGCCGTGCGCGTGAGGAACGTGCGACGATTGACTTGCTGACTCATGGATTACCTCCCGTCGACATAAACCACTGTTATTGGCGGCACGTATGCGTGACCATGCCCCAAAGGGTAATTCGCGCGACGAGAGGGTTCAAGAATAATTTTCCTTGTTTGCTGCATCCCGGGGGACAAACCGCGCGAGTGAAACCGGCGGCTCGGACGTGATGGGTTCCTGCTCTTTCCGGGAGGACTTCATGACGCGTGTACATTGTGTCGGCGTGTGCGGGGCGCCGTAAGCATCGTGATCGCGTGCTTCATGCGCAGGTCTCGGAAAACGCCCTGGTAGATGCCCACACCGATGCCCAGGGACAGCGAGACCAGCAGCGCGCATTTGTAGCCGAACACATTGTCACGAAGACTGAACCCCAGGGCCGTCAACAAAAGCACGCCGGCAATGCCCCTGGACACCACGACCGCCGCGTGTCCGAAGCGTGCTGACCCGACCGTCTCCAGGAAGAAGGCGACGACCGCGGCACCGCATCCCACCGCAAGATAAAGGATGACCGCGCAAGCCTGCGTGAGGAGCAGCGTGTTCCTCCACGTGTCCTCCGAACGGCGGATCCCTTCGGCGGACAGGTAGACCAGGGAAGTATCGACGCCGAACCACCGACTCAGAAAAGGCGGTATATATCCCGGGACGCGCATCCGTCTCTGGTTGTCCGCCAGCCGACGCGCGGACAGATCCACCTTCGTCTCGAGCAACTGTCCGATCGTTTTCACGACCACGTCCGGCTGGGATACGGTCCAGGCCAGCAACTCCTCGAAGGCCTCGAAACTCCATTGGCCTTGGACGGCATGGCTTTCGAGAAGATCATAGGGGTGGAACAGGACCACAATGATGGCACTTGGATCGCGGGTCCGACGCGCCTCTGCGATTGCTTCCCGAAGGCCATTCAAATCGCACCCGGAGGGCAGGAACTTCAGGGGACACGAGGCCTCGAAACCCGGCATTCCCCAGGTGTCGGCCGAGAGACATTGGAATCCGAGATCGCGCAGGACGCGCAGCGTGGCCTCATCGTACGAGTTCCAGGCGGGGACAAAGGTCGCCACCGTGGTGCCCAACAACTCCGCGAGGAGCGTTCTTCCTCGCCGGATTCTCTCGAACTGCTCGTCATAGTCCAGGCCGGCAAGCTCGGTCCCGGGACCGGTTACCTCGTGGGAATAGCCGTGCATCACCACATCCAGCAGGCCCTGGCCTGCGGCGTCCCGAAGAACGGCGGCCTTCTCCACCGTCAGAGGGGCGACCTCTTGGGGACGCGGGTGTTGCCCAAAACCGCACCAGGCATAGGGAACCACACCGACGGTACCGCAGGCGCCACTTCTCTTGAAGGCCTCGAAAACTCCGGCTTCGATGGCCGTATTACTGCGTGTGGAGTAGTCATCGAACCGAAAGACCACCGTGATCCTGCCGGCGCAGAGGTTACTGAAGCCCAGACACAACAGGATCAGGCTCATTCGATGAATACTTTTCATCCCGTTCCTCCATTCAGATGATAGCGACACCTTTCGCAACCGAGAACCCGGAGATAGGCATGACGACGGCGCCTGCCGCACCGGGGCCCCCTGACGGTTTCGACCGGCCCGCCTCACCGGTGGCTCGGTTTGAATGCGGCAATCATACGGTCCGGACTTCAGAGGTGACAGTCGTTATTTGCGATGAGAACGTCAGTTTCTGCACGCTGCTGGCTCTCTCGGGCGGGCCACGCGGTTCGTCAGATACACGCCGGACAGGACGAGTGCGGCGCCAAGAGCCAGAGACCACGTGATCGGCTCCCGGAGCATGAAGAAGGCAAGGATTACGGCGGAAATAGGGACGAAATTGATGAACAGGCCCGCGCGCGTGGCGCCGATGCGCTGGACGCCTTCATAGAACCAGACGAAGCCGATCACCGTCCCACAGACCGCCAAGTAGGCCATGGAGGTCCAATCCAGCCATGAAGCGCGGTGGACGGTGCGCGCCAGACCCTCGTAGAGGGCGGGAAAAGCCAGGGCGATCGCGCCGGCCAGCGATGAGTACGAGACGGACACCAGCGGCGAGAGCCGGCGCAGGGCGACTTTGCCGAGCAGTGAATAGGCGGCCCAGTTCAGAACGCAGCCAAGAATGTAGAGCTCGCCCAAGCCGACACCGCCTGTGGCGATCCGGCGCAGATCGCCCTTGGCGATCACGACGGCGGCTCCGAGGATCGACAGCGGGATGCCAATGGCTTGGACCAGAGCGAGCCTCTCATGGAGAAACAGAACCGAGGCGATAGCGATGAACGCCGGACAGGTCGCGACAATCAATGAGGCCCGGCTGGCCTCGATCAGGCTCAGGCCTTTGAAGAATAGCGCGTTGTAGGCGAACACACCGGTCAGACCCAGCAGGACAACCAGCACGAGTTGCCCCGGGCTGACCCGGGGAAACCGACCTTCCTGGATACGGGTGAGACTCAGCAGCAAAACGGAGGCCATCGCAAACCGCAGAAACGCGATGCTGAAGGGGCCGAGATCCTGGGCGACCTGTCGGCCGGCGATGAACGTGCCGCCCCAGAAAATCGCGGTCAGGACCAGCTTGATGTAGATCGCGGGTGAGGTCACGTTGCGAATCTCATGAATGATTCTGGAGCAGGGCCAGGAAATCCGCCGCCCTCAGTTCGGACAGGCTATCGACGATACGGTCCGCCTGGGCCAGGTCTTCCCGTGCGCGGGTTGTGGTCACCGCGACGACCGGCATTCCGGCCGCTTTCGCCGCCTGCACGCCGGGCACGGCGTCCTCCACCACGGCACAGCGTGCCGGCGCCAAACGGATCTTCTCGGCGGCTCGGAGGAATGTTTCGGGCGCCGGCTTGCTCCGGGTGATCTCCTCTTTTGTCACGCGGGCCTCGAACCACTGCGCCAGCGACAGTCGATCCCAGAAGAGGTTCAGATTCTCCGGCGGGGCCGAGGAGCCGATGGCCAGACGAAAGCCTTGCTGCTTTAAGCCTTTCAGCAACCCCTCGGCGCCCGGCGCGAGCTCCAGATGCTCTTTCATCAGGTCCCGGTAATGCTGTTCTTTCCAATCGGAGAGTCGCTCCAACTCCTGTGTCGATATGCCCGGCCGGAGCATGGGGAGGATCGCCGCATTCTGCATGCCGAACGTCCGGCGGAAGAACTCGTCGGAGATGTCGAGTCCTTCCTTCTCAGCCAGATCGTGCCAAGCCTGGCGGTGGGCCCAGCCCGTATCGACTAGGACCCCGTCCATATCGAAAATCACGCCCAGCTTCTTGTTGCAGGATGCCATTTATCCACAGGTCCTTTCCCCGGCCGGACGCGCAGAGCGCCCGGCGCGAAGGCCCCATCCTATCGACTGGCCCGAGCCGGTCAAGGTGCCTTCTCGCCAATTGTGGGGGGCAGGCAGTTGTGGTACCCTCTGGCCATCACTGGCTCGTAACGAAAGGAGAAAGTCATGCATGGGGAACAACGGTACCACGATCCGGCTCGCGGGGGCCGACGCAACAGCTCCAGAACACGCGGCTTCACGGTGTTCCTCTGGCCTGTGCTGACGTTGCTGTTCTGTATGGCGGGTCACGCCGACGCACTCATCTGGCAGTCCGATCTGATCTTTCTCAACACCACCTTTGAGAACGGTTCGCCTCTCTACTGGGAGGCGGACGCGAATAACGTGGTCAACGTCTATCTCGTCTACGACCAGGAGCGGGCCTCCCCCAATCGGGCCAATGGACACTGGTTCTTCCAGGTCCAGGCCAAGCCGGGGGCCGAACTGACTTTTGTGCTGCACAATTTCGATAACGTCTGGAACGGTCAGAAAGGCTCGCCTATCGATAAGCGGACGGTCGGTTTCGTCTCCGAGGACGGCCGGAACTGGCAGGCCTTCTCTGCGGAGAAGACGGCCGACAATTTCCTGCGGTTCAAGGTGCGGGTGGACAAGGGCACGCTCTATCTGGCCCGGCTGCCGCCGTATCGTTTGTCCGATCTCGAAGCGCTCAAGCGGCGAATTCGCGACGACCGCCGGGTGGAGATCGTGGCCATCGGTGAGACGGTCGAGGGGCGTGAACTGGAGATTATCCGCGTAGGCAATCCCGACGCCACTCATCGCGTGCTCTTGCGCGCTCGCGCCCATCCGTGGGAGCCGGGGGGGAACTGGGTCGTGGAGGGCCTCATCCAGCGATTGCTGCGCGACGATGCGGACGCGAAGCGGTACTTGGATGCCTATTGTGTCTATATCATGCCCATGGCGAACAAGGATGGCGTCGCCCGCGGCCGGACGCGGTTCAATCAACTCGGGTCCGACCTCAATCGCAAGTGGGACAAGCCCGCCGACCCCGCCGTCAATCCGGAGAACCATGCTCTGGAAACCTGGTTGGCGTCGATGATCGCGAAAGGGCAGAAGCCCGATCTGATGATCGACCTGCACAACGATGAGTCCGGCGGCCTCCATGTGGATCGGCCGAGCAAAGGCTTGGATGACTATCTTGGGAGCATGAACCGTCTGGAAGCGGTGCTGCGCAAATACACCTGGTACACGGAACGCTGCTCGCGTGCGACGTCCAGCAGTCCGGGGGTCATCGGCGAGGGTCTGCTCGACCGCTTCGGCGTCCACGCCTGCGTGCTGGAGCTCAACGCGAACTGGATCGCGGGACTGAATGCCTACACGTCCGCCGAGCGATGGAAGCTCTTCGGAGAGCAGCTCTGCGAGGCTTTCTCCCACTACTTTGAGGTCAAAACGACTCCGTAGGGTAGGTTAAGAACCCATCTTACACGTGCTCTCCTCACGGCTATGGGCGGGCGGCGGGCGTGTAGCCCAGCTTGGTCCAGACGCCGCGCTGGACGCGATGTAGGTCCTCATTGCCGTACGAATAGGAATCGGCGCCGTTGCGGGTGGTGTTCTGCCAGGTGTTATAGTCCGCTTTCGCGACGTCCAGCGTGCGGGGGTCCTTCCACTTCCAGTATTCGCCGTGGCCATCGGCGAAGCCGAAGTTCGTGCCGTCGCCATGGCGGGCGGTGATCTGGTCCCACCAGCGCTCCTGGTCATACCAGAGCGTCCAACTGTTCGGGCTCAGGCGGCCCTCATCAAGAAAGACGATCCGCTCGTCGGCCCGTTTGACCTGCGAGCGCCGGTAGACCATCAGATCTTTCGTGCCTGGAATGCCGTTGTAGCCGTTCATCGCGTCGGTGATGGCGTACGTGACGTATTCGCCGCGAATACCGGTCGGACACTTATACAGGCTCACCTCCGGGCAGTAGCGATACAGCAGCCCCGATGTGATGCCGGGGATCTGCTGCTCCCGGGGGAGGTTATTGCCCAGCCAGCGCACCCAGGCGGCCGCCAGTCCGGTGTTGGCCGGCGGGATCTTGTCGTTGTTGTCGTCGGCGTACAGGATCCAACCGACCGTCAGTTGTTTGAGGTTGTTCACGCAGACGGTTCGCTTTCCCTGTTCGCGGGCCCGGCTCAGCGCGGGCATAAGAATGGCCATCAGAATGGCAATGACGGCAATGACGACCAGAAGCTCGATCAGCGTAAAGGCATTTCTGCGGCTCATACCCGTTCTCCTTCCTGCCAGACCGTCTCAGCTCGACCGGACTTGCTGAAGCCTGTCGATCTCTACCCAGACTCATTCCCGCCATTCTAACGTCAGATCCGCGTCCCTGCAAGCCCTTCAAGCCGAAAAGGCAGGGCGGATGCCGCGGAGCCTCAGCGTCGCTCCAGATAGAGCCGTGCGAGCAGCGCCGCGCCTTTGACGGAGGAGTCCTCTTCGTGCACGTAGTCACAGTCGCGCAGCCATTTGCGCTTGGCGTGAATCAGGGCGGGATTGACGGCGCCGCCGGTCAGATGAATCGTGTGTTGGAGGGGCAGATGCTGTTCAATGTCGTGGAGATGATTGCTCTGGTAGCGGCACAAGCCGCGAACAATGGCGGCCAGGATCTCCTCGCGGGTCGTGGTCTGGGTCAAACCCAGCAACTCAGCCTGGAGCGGGTCCAGCGAATAGCGGGAGCCCATCAGGTAGGGAGTGTAGGTCACAGCGGAGTCCCGGTCGAGCCACGCGTCGACGGCACGGGGGAGGAACTGGCTGTAAAACTCCTCATCGGCCATTTCTGAGCAAAAGACGCTCTTGAACCATTCGAGGGCCTTGCCGCCGGCGTTCATCACGTGCAGGGTCAGCCAGCGGTCCGGCAGAACGTGGGCCCGGATGTTGTAGTGGGGTGACGGCAGGCACCGGGGCAGGCAGACGAGACTGATCTCGCAGGTACCGTTGACATTGATGATCTGGCCGGGCTCGCGCACACCCACGGAATAGGCGGCCAGCACGGCGTCGTTGCCCCCGATCAGCACCTGCGGCTCCTTGGTGAAGCCCAGCTCACGGGCCAGTGCGGGGCGAACGGCGCCAACGCTGGCATAGGCGGGGATAAGCTCCGGCAGTTGGCTGGCCGACAGGCCGAAGCTACGGACCAGATCGTCATTCCACGTGTAGTCGTTCCGGGTCGTATTGTACAGGCCGGTAAGCGACGCCGAGGAAGGGTCGATGGCGTACGCGCCCGTCAGCCAGTGGGCGAAATAGGTATTGGAGTGGCCGAACTTGTGAGCTTGCTTGAATACCTCGGGGGCGTTGTCCCTGAGCCAAAGAATGCCGGCCAGCGAGCAGCCGCCGGCGACCGGCATATTGGCCGTCGCGGCGAGCAGGCGGTCCAGACCCACCGTATCGAGAATCTCACGGGCCTGCTTCTGGGAGCGCTGGTCGAGCATGAGGATGGCGGGATACAATGCCTCGCCGCGGTCGTCCATCGCCGTCAGCCCCGGCGTGGTGCCGCTGATGGCGATGATATCGATGTCGGCAGTCACTTCCGCCATCGCGTGGCAGCCTGCGACGAATGCATCTTGCCACTTCTGCTGCTCAATATCCGCAAAAAGGCCGTTGTTGTAGACGTGGATCGCGTAGGACTGGGAGAATTGGCGGACGAGTTCCAGGGTGTCCCCGGCCGGGCGGAACACGCCCAGCTTCATATTCGTCGTGCCGATATCAACGCCCAGGACCCACATGGAATCTATGATTTATGATTTTTGATTTATGATTTCAAGAGCACAGCCGAAGCTCTCGAACCCGCAATCGAAACTACAGACCCTAAACCGTAAATCATAAATCCCTACACGCTCGGCACCAGAAAGCCCTCGTTTGTCATGGCTTGGCGGATCTGCTCGACGGCCTCCGCTGGGACCGGCGCGAGAGGCTCGCGCGGCCGGCCGCCGCGCAGGCCGACGAGGTCCATCGCCGCTTTGACCCCGGCGACGCCCCAGGCCCCGGAGATGGACTGGTTGAGCCGGATCAGGCCGGCGCTGAGTTCCCGGGCGCGGTCGTACATGCCGCGCGTAAATAGATCGTACAACTCCATGCACGCCTCGGGCACGACATTCGCGAGCGACAAGACGCCGCCGGTAGCGCCCACGTGCAGCGAAGAGTAAAAGAAGTTGATCCCACCGGCCAGTACGGAGAAATCTCCGTCCGGATCTATCTCGGCGAGGAACCGCCCGGGGCCGGCGGCGGCGGAATCCTTCATCCCGACGATATTGGGGTGCCCCGACAGTTCCAAGACGATCTTGGGCGGGATCTGCACGCCGGAGGCGAACTGCGGGGCGTTGTACAGCAGCACGGGCGCGGAGACGGCTTCGGCGATTCTCTCGTAGTAGCGGAGCAGCGTCGGGCCGTCCATCTGCTTGGCATGATAGTGCGGCGTCAAAACGCTGACATAGTCGAAGTCCATCTGGGCGGCGACGTGGGATTTCTCGATGGTCTCCTTCGTGGATTCACAGCCGGTGCCCACCATCACGACTTTGTCACCTTTTTCCTGGGCAAATACCTCCAGGACCAGCAGCCGCTCCTCATCGGTGAGGCTCTCGATCTCGCCATTGGAGCCCAACGCCAGAAAGCCGGTCAGGTCGGTCTGACGCAGCTTCGTCAAATTGAAGGCCAAGGCATCGAGGTCGGGCTGATCCCCCTGAAACGGCGTCACTACTGGGGCAAACACGCCAGAAAGCTTTTGCTTGTTGTGATCCATATCCGAATCCAGAAAATCAAAAATCGCAAATCATAAACCCTTCTAACGGCTACGCCGGCCGGCTTCCAGAGTGCGTAGGATTTGCCGCGTGTCGTACACGCAGCCGGCCCAGGTGCCGCCGCTGATGGCCTGTAGGGCCGCCCACAGCCGGGTGTCGTCCGGCAGGTCGGCGTAAGGCGCCAGATCGGGCCGAAGCTCGCGCTGCGCCAGGATCTGGCTGCCGAACTCGGGGCTGCGCCTCTCCGCGGGTGTGTCGGCCGCACCGATCAGATTGAGGCTCCCCTGCAAATGCCGGCAGTCGATCACGATCTGGACGATATCCCCGTCGCGCAGCTTGCCAATGGGTCCGCCGGCGAGGGCTTCCGGACCGATATGACCGATGCACGCGCCGGTGCTGACGCCGCTGAACCGGCCATCGGTAAGGACCGCGACGTGCTTGCCCCAGGACAGGTTCTTCAAGGCGCCGGTCACTTGCAGCGTTTCCTCCATCCCGCTGCCCAAGGGTCCGGCGCAGATCACCGCCAGGCAATCGCCCGGCCGCACCGCACCTTCTCGGATTGCTTGGATACCGGCCCGCTCGCCGATGCAGATGCGGGCCGGCCCGGTCTTGCGGTAGACGCCGTCCGCATCGAGCAGCGACGGGTCAATGGCCGTGCTCTTGATGGCGGAGCCTTCGGGCGCGAGATTGCCTTGGGGCAGCGTGATCGTGCCGGTCAGTCCGCGTGCCTGTGCCCGGTCCGGCGGCAGAATCACATCATCAGGATCGATTCCATCTTTTTGCCGCAGCATCGCGCGCAGACGCTTGCGCCGGTTGGACGACTCCCACCAGTCGAGGGTTCGCTCCAACGTTTCTCCGGTGGCGGTAAGCACATCCAGGTCCAACAGGCCCATCCCGCGCAGGTGCAGCATCACCTCCGGCACGCCGCCGGCCAGAAAGGCGCGGACGGTGGGATGGCCGAGGGGGCCATTCGGCAGGACATCGACCAGCCGGGGCGTCCGGCGATTGACCGCGTTCCAGTCGGCGATGGTAGGGCGATCCAAGCCCGCTGCAAAGGCGATGGCCGGGATATGCAGCAGGAGATTTGTCGATCCGCCGAAGGCGGCGAACACCGTCATGGCATTGCGGATCGAGGCGCTAGACAGGATTTGGCCGGCGGTCAAGTTCTGCTGCGCCAGCCGCCTCAGGGCGCGGGCCGAACGCCGGGCCATATCCAGCCAGATTGCCTGTCCGGAGGGCGCCAGGGCCGCATGGGGCAATGTCAGGCCCAGCCCCTCCGCTACGACCTGCGCCGTGGCGGCCGTGCCGAGGAACTGGCAGCCGCCGCCCGCGCCGGCGCAGGCCCGGCACGCCATCTGTCGGGCATACTCGAGCGTCACTTCGCCTTGGGCAAAGCGGGCCCCGATGGATTGAATCTTGCCCAAGTCCTCACCCTGGATGGGAGGTAGCGTGACGCCGCCCGGGACAATCGCGACAGGCAGATCGCGCATGGAGGCCAGAGCCATCATCATGGCAGGTAAAGACTTGTCGCAGGTGGCGATGCCCAGGACGCCCTTGCGCCCGGGGAGGCTGCGGATCAGGCGCCGGAAGATGCTCGCCGCATCGTTGCGGTAGGCTAAGCTGTCCATCATTCCCGGCGTGCCCTGGGTCCGCCCGTCGCACGGGTCCGTACAGCAGGCGGAGAACGGCATACAGCCGAGGGCCTGAAACTCCCGGGCCGCCGCCTCCAGCAGCAGCCCCAATTCATAGTGCCCGACGTGGTAGCCGACCGCGATGGGCTTGCCATCGGCGCCGCGAATTCCGCCCTGATGGCTCAGCAGCAGAAAAGCATCGGCTTGGACCTCGGCCGGCGGCCAGCCCATTCCCACGTCCTGGATGAGGCCGAAGAGATCGCCACTGGCGGACCGGGCGAGAAAATCCCCCGTCAGGGGCAACTCGCCCGCAGGCCCCGCCGCATGTGTCACGACGTCAGGCAAGGCCTCATCGCAGCCACCCAAAATATGATCCCACGAGATTGAATCCGACATCCACCGGTCTCCTGCTCGAAGTCTCGCAGTCTACCACGCGTTACCCCCTGGGTCCACCCCCGACGCGCGGCGGTGCTGCGGGCCGGGAAGAAATGTCCGGCCATTTTGTACGTCTAAATATCGTAGAGTGCTTGACGGATCGAAGAGAATCGTTGAAAATAACGAGAATATACTCGACGGGGGTCGAGTAGGCCCTCGCTGGTCGCTTCACGGGATCATGGGGTCGCAAAGCGCAGGGAAGTGCGCAGGATCAGGTGGGGAGTGCGGAGTGCGCGGCAACCACTTGGAGCTTTCAATCGGAAACTTCTGTAGGGGTTGGCATGGCGGTAGTGGCAGAGAAATCCACTGTAGTAGCACAAAGACGGCGACCGAAGATCGCGCCGCGGGCTCGCGCGATCCCGTTGGTCACGGAGAATCTTGATGTCGGCGTGTGGACGTGGACTCGGGAGTTGCTGCAGTGCCGGCATCTGCTGGCCTTGTCCGTCGCTTTCTTCGCGGTGGCTTTGTTCGCGGACTACCAGTGCGGCGCCTATGTCACAGCCCGACCTGGGGTCAAAGTGCCGGACCTGATCCTGGATCGCCTGCCCACGATCGATCTGAGTTTTCTCTTCACGTACGGGTACATGGCCCTGATCATCGGCATGTTCCTCTATCCGCTCTGCAGCCGCCCACGGATGCTGCACGTGGTGGCCATTCAGTTCAGCCTGTTGCTGATCCTGCGGTCGCTGTTCATGATTTTCATGCACGTGAGTACGCCCGCGGACTCCGTCGCGGTGCACTTTCCCGGATTTTTCGGCCGCTTCTACTTTGAGAACGACATGTTCTTCTCCGGGCATACGGCGATGCCCTTTCTCGGCTTCTACCTGTTCCGGCCCCACCGGCTCCGTTATGTGTATCTCGTCGGCTCCCTGGTGATGGGGATCGTGGCCCTGCTGATGCACGTGCACTACAGCATCGACGTATTCGCCGCGTTCTTCATGACGTACTGCTCCTATCAGATGGGCAGCGCCCTCCTCCGCAAGCTCGACCCCGCCTACTATGAACAGCAGGCGTTGAGGGGCAATCTCGCGTAGGGGCCCAAGGCATCTTCCATTGCGTCGATGCAACGGACCTCATCATCCTCCGCCCCGGAGCAGTTCTGCCAGCAGGGCCGCGCTGCGCCGGCGCTCATGCCAGTGCCTCCGGTTTTTGGCCGACGTCATACCCGTGTCCCGCGACTCCGCGACCCGCGGTGAGGTTCTTCGGGAGGAACAGGAACGTCAGGATCGCACCAAGGAAGAGCGCGGCCGCGATGACGTAAAGGGCGGCCGAGGGGTCCGCCGAAATGCGCCGCACCCATATCGGGACATTCGGCCCAACGTAGCCACCGAGATTGCCTACAGAGTTGACCATGCCGATGCCCGCCGCGGCCGCCGTGCCGGCCAGAAAGGCGGAGGGGATCGGCCAAAACAGGGGCATTGAGCCGATGACGCCGAGTGTTCCGAGGGAGAGGCAGGCCATCGCGAAGATCGGATGATCCGCCAAGACGCCGCTCAGGATCAGACCCAGGCCGCCCGCCGTCGCGTTCAGCACGTAGTGCATCCGCCGCTCGCCCGTGCGGTCGGAGTGCCGGCTCAGGAGGATCATGCCGACGACAGTCACGGCGTAGGGAATGGCAGTGATCAGGCCGACGGGCAGATACCCTTGGACCCCGAAGGCCTTGACGATCGTCGGCAGCCAGAAGGAGATTCCGTACAGGCCGATCATCAGGGTGAAGTAAATCCCGCACAGGACCCAAACCTTGCCGCTCTTAAAGGCGTCGATCACGCGGACCTCGCTCTTGTGCCGGTCTTCGGCATCGATGTTTCGCGCCAACAGCGACTTCTCTTCATCACTGAGCCACTTGGCCTCGGCGATACCGCTGTCCAAATGGTAGTACACCCAGATGCCGACCAGGACCGATGGTATTCCCTCGGCCAGAAACAGCCACTGCCAGCCGTCCAGGCCTGCCTTGCCCGAGAGCGACTCCATGATCAGGCCGGAGATCGGGTTGCCGAGCACGCCGGAGACGGCAATGGCCGAGACGAACAGGGCGGTCCGCGTCGAGCGGAGCCGCGACGGGTACCACAGCGTCAGGTAAAAGATGATTCCGGGAAAGAACCCGGCTTCCGCGAGACCCAGGAGGAAACGCAGGCTATAGAAGGTCCATTCGTTCCGGACCAGCACCATCGCGGAGGAAATGACGCCCCAGGAGATCATGATCCGCGCGATCCACGTGCGGGCCCCGAACTTCTTGAGCAGAATGTTGCTGGGGACTTCGAACAGAAAGTAACCGATGAAGAAGATGCCGGCGCCGGTGGCGAAGGCCGCATCGCTCAGGGACAGGTCCTTGAGCATCTGCAGCTTGGCAAACCCCACGTTCACCCGGTCGAGATAGGCCAGGATGTAGCACAGGAACAGAAAGGGGATCAGGCGGCGGTCTGCTTTCGCATAGGTCTTGGCTTCAAAGCTGGCATCCATAATGTCACTGTAGCCGGGCTGGGCCCTGCGGGCAAGGGAAAAGCGGACGGCGGCGGCAGGAAGGAATTGCTCCATTGACGGTAGACGGCCATTGCCAATACAATCATGGAGACTCGAAGGGGAAACGCATGGCGGTCAATGGCGGCGAAGGGATAGACCTGTCGGACTCCGTACCTCGCATGCGGCGACGCCAGCTGAAACTCTGGCACATCGGTGTCAGCTTGCTGTGTCTGGCCGTTGTGGGCCTGTTGATTATGCGGTGGCACTGGCGCGCTCAGTTCCACCGGCGGATCGAAGCGGTTCGGGCGGCGGGTTTTCCAGTGACGTGGCAGGAGTTGGATGCGTGGTACCCGTGGCCATCTACGGGCCAGAACGCGGCTAACTTGGTTTTGGGGGCCGACGATTGTTGTCAGAAGTTGCCGAAGGTACCGAGAGAATCGGGCGAAACCTGGGACCTTGTGTTTCGGATCGAAAGGCCGTAACATTTGTAAGAGCTGTCCGTCTATCATTGAAAGCAGGCCGTAGGGGCAACTCCCTGTGGTTGCCCTCCAGGGATGGGCAGGCACAAGGGCCTGCCCCTACTGGAGAGGATGCCATGCCGTTTACCAAGGCATTTCATAAGAAGGTCAGAGCCGTTCAGGTTCGATGCAGCTTGAATCTGCTTCTCCGGCAGACTGGTAGGATTTTGGCGCTCGCCGGAGTCGTGGCTGCCGTGGCGATCTTGGTCCAGAAGCTGCTGGCGCTGGTGATCGTGACGTCTTCAGTATTCTGGGGGTTCTGGGCTGTTGCTGCTGGCATTGTCTTTGTTCTCTGGTTTCTCAGGCTGCCCAGCCGGATGCAGGCTTCCCTGTTGCTTGATGAGCGGCTGGGGCTGCGGGAGCGGTTCAGCACGACGCTGGCTCTGGCCCAGTCCGATGATCCGTTTGCCAAAGCGGCACGGAGCGAATCCCTGGCGGCGATTCAGCGGGCGGACCTGCGGGGGCACTTTCCCATCGGCCTGTCCCGAAGCTGGTGCTATGGCGCGGGGACATGGCTCGTCGTGATTGCACTGGTCTTTCTGATGCCCCAGAAGGACTTGTTGGGCCTGTTGAAGAAGAAACAGCAGCACGAGCAGCAGGCGAAGCAGGTCGAGCAGGCCCAGGCCCAGGTCAAACAGACGGCGGAAGCGGTCAAAGCAGTCGTGGAGAAGCTGGATGATCCGGCGCTCCAGGAGGAATTGAGGAAACTGGAAGGGCTGGCGCAGGCCGGTCAGCCTCAGGAGATTCGGCGCAACGCCATCAAGACCCTGGGCGATCTCTCGGATAAACTCAAGCAGATGCAGGGTAATACCCAGATCGACGTTGCCAATATGATGCAGCAGATGCTTCAGCGGCTGCGCGGCTCGACCGATCCTTTCTCCCAGCAGATTCGAACGGCCCTGGCGAAAGGGGCTTTTGCCCAGGCTGCCAGCCTGCTCGGCCAGTTGCAGAAGGATCTGGCGAGCGGCAAACTGTCCGACCAGCAGCGGCGGGACGTGGCCCAGCAACTGCAGCAGTTGGCGAAGGAGTTGGCGAAACTCGCGGAGCAGAAACGCGATCTGGAGCAGGAATTGGAGAAGCTTGGGCTGGACAAGAAGCTGACCCAGATGGACCAGCAGCAGTTGAAACAGGCGTTGCAGCAGCAGGGGCTCAAGCCGGAGCAGATCGAACAACTGCTGAAGAAGATGACCGCCAGCCAAGCCGCCGCCGGCAAATGCTCCGGATTGGCCCAGGCCCTGGCGGCAGCCGGGGCGGGGGCCGAGGGCCTCTCGGCCGATGAATTGTCCGAGGCGATGGAGCAGCTTGATGCCCTCGAAGCCATGCACCAGCAAACGATGCTCCTGCAAGCGGGCCTCGATGAGGTTTCGCGGTTCATCGGCCAATTGGGCGAAGGAATGTGTATGGGGCCCGGGGGGCAGAGCCCGTGGCAGGAGGGGTCGTCCAACAAGTTCGGCTCGGGTTCCGGCGGCCCCGGCATGGGCTTCGGTCCGAGGGACAGCGACACGGAGGGCCAAACCAGTACCAAGGCCACGCGGACCAGGAATGCCTCCGGCGAAGGACCGGTGATCGCGAGCTGGTATTTCAAGGACGCGCAGGTCAAGGGCGAGGCCCGGCGGGATTTCACCGAGGTGATCCAGGCCGGCCGGACCAGCGCCGCCGAGGCGATCAGCGAGAACCAGATCCCCCGCAAGTACGAGGATGCGGTCAAGAAGTACTTCGGCGAGCTGGAGCAGCGCGGCAAGGGGACCCCCAAGCAACCGTAGCGAAAACACTGTTTACGATTTGGTATTGGCGCTTGAGACGAGAGACGTTCCACGCGGCACGACGCCTGTTGATCGGCCTTTGGGTCGGTCTGGTCTTTCTCGGTCTGTCCTGCAAGGATCGAGCCAACCGATCCCAGGTTGTCCTCTATTGCTCAGTGGACCAGGAAGTCGCCGAGCCAATCATTGCCGAGTTCGAGAGACAGAGCGGGATCCGGGTCTTGGCGAAGTACGACACGGAGGCAAGCAAGACCGTCGGCCTGGCGCAGCGGCTTCGGGCCGAAGCATCCGCTCCGGCCGCCGATGTCTTCTGGTCGGGCGAGATCTTTCACACGATCCGCCTGGCGCGTGAGGGCCTGCTGGCCCCATACCGTGGCGAGGGCGTCTCGCCCTTGCGTGTCGCGGGCATCCTGCCCGCGATTCGAGGGCAAGATGCCCGCGCCACGTTTGCCGACCCGAACAGGTGTTGGTACGGCTTCGCCCTGCGCGGGCGAGTGATTGGGTACAACACGAATCGAGTTCCGGCGGCGGAGGCGCCGAAGTCACTGGAGGATGTGCTGGCCCCCCAGTGGAAGGGGCGGCTGGTCATGGCCTCGCCGGCGTTCGGCACAACCGGCGGCGATGTCGCAAGCTGGTTCGCTCACTACGGCCCGGACCGTGCCCGACAGATTCTGCGCGGGCTCAAAGACAACGAGGTGCGACTCGTCTCGGGCAACAGCACGGCGGTCCGCATGGTTGCCACCGGCCAGGCGGATATCTGCTTCACGGACACCGACGATATCTACGCGGGTCAGCGCAACGGCTGGCCTGTCGCGATGAACTTCCTCGACCAGGGCGACGACGGCGCGCTGGCGATTCCGAATACCGCGGCGCTGGTCAAGGGCGGACCAAACCCACAGAACGCCTCGGTTCTGATGCGTTTCCTGCTTAGTGAGGAACTGGAGCGCCGGCTGGTCGAGAGTGACTCGCATAATAGTCCTCTTCATGCCGAAGTCGCTGCCGAGTATCCGCAATACGCCCTCGGGCATCCGCTGCGCGTGGACTACGGTCGTGTCGCGGATTTCCTGCCGGCGGCGATTCAAGCGGCGCGGGAGATCCTGGAGTGAGATGGGACGTGATGCCAATCAGGTTTGTGAAAGCCGCCGGCCTGCTGCTCTGGCTGTTGGTGATCGCGCTGCCTCTGTTGGCGTTGGCGGTGGAAAGCGTGTCCTCGCCGGCTCAGCCTGACGTGGTGCGGCCGGTCATGGCCGCACTACTGCGGACGTGCGTTCTCGCAGGCGTTGTCGCCGCGACTGCCGTGCTCCTGGGATGGCTGCCGGGCAAGCTGCTCGGGACATCGGGTGCGCACACCGGCTTGCTCTTGCTGCTGCTTTTACTGCCGCTGGTGCTGCCGCAGTACGTCCTTTACTACGCCTGGACGTTGCTGCTCAGTCCCACAACTCAGCTTGGGCGGCTGCTGGCCTCCCGGCCCGATCTGGCCCGGCTGGTCGGTGTCGTGACTTCGACGGGTGTGCTCATCGGCTGGTATTGGCCTCTGGCGGCGCTCGTGCTCGCCCAAGGCTGGCGGAGCATCGATGGGCGAATCTGGGAGGGGGCGGCCCTGGAGGCAACCAGGTCTCAGGTCTTGCGACACGTGGCACTTCCGCTCCTGTCTCGGACGACCTTACTGGCGTTCGGCGTGTGTTTTGTGCTGTCGCTGTCGGAGTTTGCCGCGTTTCATCTGGCCGGCGTCCAGACCGTTGGGACGGAACTGGCCGTGCTCTATGAATTGACCGGTGCGGCGGCTCCCGTCGCGCGGGCGGCTTGGCCGGTCACGTTGCCGGCTCTCCTGGCGGCCCTCGCGTTGACACTATCGTCGCATCATTGGATGCCCGCCACAGTGACGGTGAAGCCCTCCACGGTTGGGTCCCGTTCGTTGGCTTGGACTGCGTTACTCTTGCTGTTGGTCGTGTCATGGCTGGCGCCCGTGGTTCTGCTGGTTGCCAACGTGACCACGTGGCAGCCCTTCCGACAGTTCCTGATGCTGCACGTTGACGACCTGGCGTGGTCGCTGTTGACGGCCGGCGTTGCGGCTCTGCTCGCGTACCTGATTGCCCTTGGCGGCTTCTGTTGCTCGAAACGTCGAACCGCAACACTGCTGGTCTGCGGTACGACGTTCCTTGCGATGTTTCTACCCGCCTCTCTGTCGGCTGTCTCGCTTTTGAAGCTATCGGGGAGCGTTGCGCCAAACGTGCGGAACTGGTTCCTGGTTTCCGCCGGACAGGCCTCCCGCTTTGCGGGACTGGCGCTGGTGCTCCTGTTGCTGATGCGCTATCCGGACCGGCGGCAGTTGGCGGAAATGGCCTCCCTGGATGGGGCTTCGCCGCTGCGCGCGTGGCGGCACGTCCATCTGCCAAGGGTCTGGCCCGTGCTGGCCGGGACGTTCCTCCTGGTGACGATGCTCGCCTTCGCCGAGCTTCCCGCCACGATGATCCTGCTGCCGGCGGGCTTGCCGAACTTCGCCCAGCGGCTCCTGAACCAGATGCATTATGCCCGGGATCAGCAGGTGATCGCCTCCTGCCTGATTCTGATGCTTCTGTTTGTCGTCGTGGCCGCCGTGTCCGTCGCATTGCTGCGGATGGCTTCGACCCGGCGTTGGCTGCCGGTGCTGTTGGTGCTTGCCATTGCTGTCTCTGGTTGCGGCCGAAAGGTTGGAGCCAGTGAGCCGAAAGTGATTGAGACGTTCGGCAAGACCGGGGCCGGGCCGGGAGAGTTTCTGTACCCCAGGGCCATCGCCCTGGACGGCAACAGTGCGGTGCTCGTGGTGGATAAAACTGGGCGAATCCAACGGTTCAGCCAGGAGGGCCAGAGTCTCAGTACGATTCAGATGCCGCTGATCGAGGCCGGGAAACCCACGGGGATGAGCCTGCACAAGGATGGCCGGCTCTTCGTGGCCGATACGCACTACAGCCGCGTGGTGATCTTCTCGCATGAGGGCCAACAGATCGGCGAGTTCGGCAAGTACGGGCAGGAGGGCGGCTGCTTCATTTATCCCACCGATGTGGCCTTTGCGCCGGATGGCAGAATCTTCGTCAGTGAGTACGGCGGCAACGATCGCATCAGTGTCTTTACGGCCGAGGGCGACTTCCTCTTCAGTTTTGGCTCCCCCGGCACGGCGGAAGGACAGCTCGCGCGGCCCGCGGCACTTTGCATGGACGAAGGGCGCGGATGTCTCTACGTGGCGGATGCCTGCAACCACCGGATCGGTGTGTACGATCTCAATGGACATCTCCTGCGTTACATCGGCTCCGCGGGCCTTGGCCCCGGCGAGCTTCGCTATCCTTACGGTTTGTCGCTTCTCGACGATGGGACTATCGTAGTCTGCGAATACGGGAACAATCGCCTCCAGTTGTTCAGCCCCGAGGGCAAGTCTCTGGCGATTTACGGTCGCGCTGGACGGCGACTGGGACAACTCGCGTACCCTTGGGCCGTGGCGGTCGATGCCCACCGCCGGGCCTTTGTGGTCGATGCGGGCAATAATCGAATCCAGGTGTGGCAGTTGTGAGAAGAAGTAGCATGGGCGTCCCGCCCATGAGTCGCAGGGCCATCCTGGCCCTGCTTCACGGGCAAGATGCCCGTGCCACGAAACGATGAACGTTTACGGTTTCTATCTTGGTCAACCCTGGTGGCTGGTGGTCGGCTTGGTGATCATTCCGATGATCTGGCTGGCCCGTCGCAACCTGGCGGCATTGGGCGCGGGCCGTCGTGCCGCGGCCATCGTGCTGCGGGTGCTGGCCATCCTCATGCTCGTTGTCCTGCTGACCAGGCCGATGCTCGTCCGCGAGAACCGCAGCGCGACGGTGATTGCCGTCGTAGACCGCAGCCAGTCCATCCCGGGCTTGCTGGGTGATGCAGCCCTTGATTACCTGTCGCATGCCGTCACAGTGGGCCGAGGCGTCAACCAGCTTGCCGTGGTGGACGTGGCGGAGGATGCGACCATCTCCAAGCTGCCCTCGGGCGATACGACGATCCGTCGGAGAAACACGACGTTGACCGGCCAGCAGAGCCGATTGGCCGCCGGCGTGGAAATGGCGATGGCGATCGCGCCGCCCGATATGGCGACGCGCATCGTCCTTTTGAGCGAAGGCAACGAGACGGAAGGGGACCTGAAAGAGGCGGCCCGGACGGCAGCGGCTAATGGGATCCCGATCGACGTTGTGCCGCTGGAATACCGCTACGACCGCGAGGTGCTTTTCAAGCGGTTGGCGGCCCCGCCGCGGGCCCGCAGCGGCCAGACGATCTCGCTGCGCTTCGTCCTCAACAGCACCGCTGATGTGCGCGGCAAGCTGATGCTCACGTTGAACGGCCAGCCGGTCGATCTGGTCTCCGATTCACCGGAAGTCGCGGTCCCCGTTGAGTTGAAATCGGGAACGAACGTCAAGACGGTTTCTCTCCCAGTCGGCACGCGGGGCATTCACAACTTCCAGGCGGTCTTTCTGCCGGACGATCCGAAGCAGGACCGGATCGTCGAAAACAACCGCGCCAGTGCCATGACCTACGTGGCGGGTCCCGGCCACATCCTGGTCGTGGATGCGGACAACACTTCCGCGCAGACGCTGCTGCAAGCGCTGCGGGGCACGGATATGGAGGTGCGGTACCTCGCGGCGCAGGGTCTGCCGGACGATCTGGCCCTTCTGCCCGAAACCGGCGCTTTGAAACGGCCGGAATATTGGCCCGGACCGGTCTGCGTCAGTTGCAGC
>JAMCWO010000080.1:27159-29696 GCA_023481165.1 Planctomycetota bacterium
GTCTATTGTGCCAGCCTCACATTTCAGCAGCAGGAGATGCTGTGCCGGTACGTCAACGATCTCGGCGGGGGCCTGATCATGACCGGGGGACCGAACGCCTTCGGGGCGGGCGGGTGGATCGGCTCGCCGGTGGCCCAGATTCTGCCGGTCGATCTGGACCCGCCGCAGAAGAAGCAACTGCCGAAAGGGGCGCTCGTTCTGATCATGCACGCCTGCGAGATGCCTGACGGCAACTACTGGGGCAAGAAGGTCGCGGCGGCTGCCGTCGGCACGCTGAGTCGGCTCGACCTCGTCGGTATCTTGTCCTACGACTGGACCAACGTGGGCCAGTGGGTATCTCCTCTGGCCGAGGTCGGCGACAAAGACAAGGTCATCGCCAGGATCGAGCAGATGCAGATGGGGGACATGCCAAGTCTGCACGACCACTTGCAGGAGGCGTACAAGGCGCTCGTCAAGTGCAACGCCGCCCAGAAGCACGTGATCGTCATCAGCGACGGCGATCCGGCGGCGCCGAGCCCGCAACTGCTGACTGAGCTCGCGGCCGCGCGCATCACGTGCACGGGCGTCTGCATCTGGCCCCATTCGGCAGCGAGCAAAGGGAGCTTGCAGCAGATGGCGATCGCGACCGGCGGAAGGCACTACGATGTCACCGATGCCTCGACCTTGCCGCAGATCTTCATCAAAGAGGCCCAGGTGGTCCGGCGCTCGTTGATCATCGAGGAGCCGTTCGCGCCCCAGATCGCCTTCGGACTCAGCGAGATTCTCAAGGGCCTGACGCCGCCTCTGCCGAACCTCGACGGCTATGTGCTGACGGGGCCGAAGGGGGGTCTGAGCCAACTGGTGCTGGCGACGCATCAGGCGGACCCGCTGCTGGCGACGTGCCAGTCGGGCCTCGGCCGTTGCGTGGTTTTCACCAGTTCGGCCGACAGCCGGTGGGCGAGCAAATGGCTGTCATGGGGCGACTTTGCTGGGTTCTGGGAACAGGTGGTCCGCTGGGCGGGCCGGCCCGCGCAGTCCACCGAGTGCGAGATCTCCACCGACGTGGAGGGTCAGGAGGCGACGGTCAATGTCGAGGCTCTCGATGCCCAGGGCAAGTCCCTGCAACTGGCGGCGATCCAGGGGCAGGTCCTCACGCCGGAGATGAAAGGCGAGCCGCTGCAACTGACGCAGACCGGTCCGGGCCAATATTCCGGCCGTTTCAAAGCGCCGGTTTCGGGCAGCTACATCGTCAATCTGCACTATCGCAAGGGCGAGGCCGAAGGCGCGGCACAATTGGCAAACGCCATTGTCACCATTCCCTTTGCCCCGGAGTTCCGTGACCTTTCCGACAATACGCCGCTGTTGCGGGAAGTCAGCCGGATCACAGGCGGCCGGGTGCTTTCGCTGGCATCCGATCCAAACCAGGCGAATCTCTATGACTATGCGGGTCTGACGTTTCCGCAAACGCACCTGCCCTTGTTACGGCCGCTGATGCTGGCGTGGCTTGTGGTCTTCCTGCTGGACGTGGCGGTGCGACGCGTGGTCCTCGATGTGCGGGCAATGCTGCGCCGGGTCAGAGGCTGGCTGACCCGCACGGTCCGGCGGGAGGAGGACCAGACCATCTCCCGCTTGCAGGCACGCCGGCAGAAGCTCCGCGAGCAGTGGTCCGCCAAGACGGCGGAGGCCGTGGTCTCGAAGCACTACGAGGGGGCGGAAAAGTATCAGGGCGAGCTTCTGACCGCGGAGCCGAAACGCGAGTCACAGGTGCCCAAGAAAGAAGAAGTCAAACCACCCGAAAGCCACAAGAAGCCCACGGAGGCCACGTACATCGATCAGCTTTTGCAGGCCAAACGCCGAAAGGCGGGCCACAGCGAAGATAAGGGGGCCGCCCATGAGTGAGAACCAGGAGAATCCGAAGATGGCGATGAACGAGAAAGAAGTCGAGCAGCAGTGCCGGGAATTTCGGGAGATGTTCGAGGCCCTGCGCGGCGAGGTCGGCAAGGTGATCGTGGGCCACGAGGAGATCGTGGACGATGTCCTGATCAGCCTGTTCAGCGGCGGGCACGTGCTGCTGGAGGGTGTCCCCGGGCTGGGCAGATAGACGCTGCTGGTGCGGACGCTCAGTGCGGCGTTCTCGCTGGAGTTCCGGCGGATTCAGTTCACGCCGGACCTGATGCCCGCCGACATCACCGGCACGAACATCGTGGTGGAAGACCAGGCAAGCGGCCGCCGCCAGTTCCAGTTCCAGCACGGGCCGATCTTCGGGCAGATGATCCTGGCCGACGAGATCAACCGGGCCACGCCCAAGACACAGTCGGCCATGCTCGAAGCAATGCAGGAGCACTCCGTGACCAGCGGCGGGCAGGTCCGCAAGCTCGCCGAGCCGTTCATGGTCCTGGCGACCCAGAACCCCATCGAGCAGGAGGGGACCTATCCGTTGCCCGAGGCCCAGTTGGACCGCTTCTTCTTCAAGCTGCTGGTGGGCTACAGCGATCGCGAGCAGCTCAAGGCGATCCTGGACCGCACGACGACTGGCGAAGAGCCCCGCGCTCAGTCCG
>JAMCWO010000030.1 GCA_023481165.1 Planctomycetota bacterium
ATTCACGGATGACCAGTTGGAGACCTTCGGCGGTTACGGCGTGATGCAGATTGAGAATCTTCAGACGCTATTGAGCTACATCTGCCGGATGGGCTTTGAGCACCACGTAGCAGTGAACCTGTCGCAAACGGCCGCTCCCATCGCCGAGGCCCTGAACACCTATCTCGCCTGGGACGTGTACCAGCACTCATGATTTATGAATGATGATTGACGATTTATGATTTGGCTTCGCCCTGCAGAGGATCTGAAAATCATCAATCGTCATTCATAAATGATAAATCAAAGGACCTTCCTCACCAAGGCCGGGTGCCTGATCCCGTGCGCGAGCAGGAACGTCAACGGCACGCCGACGGCGGTCACGAAAAGGAACTTGGAGAAGGGCCCGAGTGCGATATTGGCGACGGCGTATTGGATCAGGACGATGACCGGCACGTGGAAGAGATAGGCGGCGTATTGGCCTTCGGCCAGGGCCTGGGACCACCGGGTTTGGCGGTTGAGCCGCGCGCGGAACCAGTAGAGCAGGCCGATGCACAGGCCGCAACAGAGCAGCGCCTCCCAGATGGGGTACACGATTCCCATGGTGTTTCTGCTGATGGGCAAGACCTGACGCAGGCCCATTGCGTAGACGTACCACAGCGCGGCGAGGGTGATACCGAGGAGCAGCCAGATCCGGCCCATGCGGTTGGGAAGGCTGAGGAGCCATTGCCGGCGGTAGGCCACGGCGCCGAGGATGAAGAAACTCAAGTCACGCGGGACATCGGCGAAGGCCACCTGGATGAAGCCCAGAAAACCGATCCACTTATCGATCGGATACCAGATTCGAATCGTGGCCGATGCGAAGGCCAGGGCCAGGACAAAGAGCATGATGGCCCAGGTCCGCGGCGGCCTTGCCTGTGCGACGTCGGTTTGGGACAAACGCAGCCGCAGGGTACGTAAGAGGGCATAGCACAGACTGAAAAGCAACAGGTGCTCGACGTACCAGAGATGCCCGAAGTTCATCTCCGGCCAGAGCCCTTTCCAACCAGCCGGCGGTTGGCCGTTTCCGAAATAGCAATCGGCGTAGTACCTCCCGAAGGACATCGTCCCGAGATCGCCTGTCAGGCGATGGCATAGATACTGCTGCAGAGGGATCACCAGGAGGAAGAAGGCCATCAAGGGTACGCCCAACCGCACCAGGCGAGCTTTCACAAACACCAAGGGCCGGCTGCGGTCGTAGGACATCACCATGAGATAGCCCGAGATCAGGAAGAACAGGCTCATGAAGAACGAGCGATTCACCGTGAAAAACGGCCCGAGGATGCCGGCCCGGGTCGCCTCCTGGATCGGCCAGGCGCCGCCTGTCGGTCCGTACGCCTGTCCAACGTGATGCGCGATCACCAGGATTGTCAGGGCGATCCGCAGATTGTCGAGAAAATACAGCCGCCCGGTTGCTCGCGTCTCCGGCAGCAGCGGGTCAGATGGTTGGGCCATAGCAGGCTCTCGTCTCCCTTCCTGGAGTTCTTACCCCATCTCAAGGTTCGACCGATTTTGCGTCGGGCGCGACTTCATGAAACGCGGCGAGATATCCCTCCAGCATTGCCTGGTTGGGGAGCCAGTCGGCCAGACGGACCAGCCAGCGGCCGTCCTGGGCCGGCACGAGATTGATGGCCCACGCGACCGAGCCGGAGCCCTGCTTATTGGGGACGGGAGCCGTGATGACGGCGGACTGCTCGGTTCCCAGCCATGCTTGCGCGAATGTCGCCTGGTCCCACTGGAAGGCCGCATTCATTCCCTTGAGTTGCTGCTCGGTGAACTCGCCGGGGACGCTCAGCGCCAGGGCCCGGCTGTAGTTGCCTTTGGCCAGAGCGGTGAAGAACTGACGGGTCGTCGCCACAATGGGATGCTCCGGCTTGGCCGGTTCGACCGGCACATTGCTTTCGGCCGGTGCAACTGGTGCGTCGGGCGGGGCCTGGGCCGTCTCTGTCGTGCGGCCGGCGTCTTTCTTGGCGCAACCGCACAGGGACAGACTAATCACCAAAACCAACGAGAGACCTCGGCCCATACCGACACTCCTGCTGTTATTGCGCCCGGGGGGATTCGAACCCACGACCTCCGGTTTAGGAAACCGATGCTCTATCCTGCTGAGCTACGGGCGCGTCTTTCCTAAGTCCTTCTACCATAACCACTTCTCATCGCGTCGTCAACACCGCTTTACCCGGAAAAGGGGGCACACGCCGACCGCCCTCGGGGCCATCCAAAAGAGAGGGTCGCACTCGCTTGTGCGACCCTCGTTCCGGCATCCACTTCTTGTCGTCTGCGCGCGTTATGGCTGGGCGGGATTCAGCAGCAGGCAGGTGCCGTCTCTCCTGCGCTGTCTATTCCCCTGGCCCATGCCGTTTTGATTGCCGCTGCCGTTGCCTTTTCGATAGCAGTACCCATTGCCTCTGCCGCCACAGCCGCAGGCCGGGCAGACGCCGTTGCCGGGGCCTTTGCCCTTGCCCGCCGGCCCGGCAGTGCTCTGGAGCACCGAGGCAGTTCCGCCGGTTCCGACATTGCCCGTGAAGGCACGCAGGTGGTTCGAGGAGGCCCGTTGCAGATTCCCCAACACCCATTGGACGTCGGTCTTATTGGTTTCGGCCAGCGCCTTCGTCAAGTCCGCAAGGTCTGCCTGTTCGATCTGCACGCCGGCCTTGAAGGCATCGAGCAGCGATTTCGCCCCGCTCTGGGTCAGGGTCGTGAACAGGTTGGCAAACTCAGGCGTTTGGAAAACGCCCACCGTGTCATCCGTCACCGGGTCTGTAAGACCGTACTTGGTGACCAGCAGAACCATGGCGTCCATGTGCCGCTGCTCCGCCTCCGCAATGTTGGTGAAGATCGGGGCCTTCCACAACTCCAGGAAGACGCGATACACATCCCGGGCCAGCTTCTCCTCCTCGCGCAGGCGCAGAATGTTCGCTGTCTCCGCGGCCGTCAGGGGTGTCGGAGCCGTGGCGACGACCGTGGGACTTTGGTTTCGGTTTCGGGCCGGACCGGCCGACCAACCGGATGCGGCCAGAACTCCCACAAGGGCCAGCATGGACCATAACGTTCGGGTTCTCATGGTTTGTCTCCTCAATCAGAAGTTGTCCTTGGATGTTGACTTTGACTACGATTCAGTTCCGGAACCCCATGTTGTTACCTGTTGAACGCCCGGGCGGAGAAAATCCTGCGGTCGATCTGTCCAAATTCTTCCTCTTGGAACGGGCGCGCCGATATACTCGTAGCAAACGCCGAATCTCGTCGTGTACCTGCCGGAACGAGAGCATCGCCTATGGAAAACGAATTGCCCAGCGATAGCGAGTTGATGGCCCGCCTGGGGCGCGGGGACCTGGCTGCGCTGGGGATTCTGGCCCAGCGGCATCAGAACCGGGTCCTGTCGTTGTCCTATCGGCTGCTCGGCGACTGGCACAGGGCGGAGGATGTCTGCCAGGAGACGTTCCTGCGTTTGCGGCAGGCCGCCGCGAGATATGAGCCCAAGGCCAAGTTCACCACGTGGCTGTACCGGATTGTTCACAACCTCAGCCTGGACCAACAGCGCAAGGCCGCGAATGACCCTGTCTCGCTGGAAGCCCTGCAAGCCGATACCGAGGAGACCGCCCGCGACAGTTCCGTGGAGAGACACGAATTGGCCGAGGCGGTGCAGAGGGCCGTCGGGGAGCTTTCGGAGAGGCAACGCCGGGTCATCATCCTGCACCGGTATGAAGGTCTCAGCCATGAGGAGATCGGCGAGGTCACCGGCTGGAGCAAGTCGGCCGTCGAATCGCTGCTGGTGCGGGCCTATGAGAATCTGCGAGAAAAACTGGCGTCATACCAAGATTTTTCACCTTGAGGCCGCAGGGAGTGGTGGTCCGAGAACGTTTAATAGATGAGGCAGTACCGATGGAACACGCAAGAGAGATAGATTTAATCGAATGGGTGGCTGGACGGCTGGGGTCCGAGCAGGAAAAGGTCGTTGGGACGCATGTCCAGGACTGCCCGGTATGCCGGGCAAAACTGCATGACATCCGAAAGACTTGGGACCTCCTGGGGGCATGGCAAGTTCAGCCTGCAGGACATGCGGACGTTGCCGCGCATGGCGCTTCGTCCGCCGTGCAGGAAGAACGCCGCATCCCGTTGGTCGTTCGATTCCCAGGCGTCCGTATGGCCGCACGGATTGCTGCCGCGCTGGCTGTCAGCGTGCTGATCGGGTATGCCGGCGGCCGCTGGAGTGTCCGTCCGATGCCCACCGGCGCCGGGATGGAGCCGCCGCCATACTTTTCTGTTCTGGGATTCGAGCTTGGCGATAGCTTCTCATCCCTGGTGCTCCAGGATGAGCCGGCTTCGAGTCAGGAGAGCTGATCGTGAAACGGCGTGATACGTTCATCCTGGTCGGGGTGATCCTGGCGGCCGGTACGGCGGCCTTCTGCGTCGGTCGGACGGCGGCACTGCGGCAGAAAACGGACGCCGCCGGTCCGCCGGCCCGATGGCCTGCTTCTGGCCAAGCGGTGCAAACGGAGCAACGCTTTGAACAACAGACCGGCCAACTGATCGATGAGGTGCGCGCCAAACAAGCCCAACTCACCTCGATGCTGCCCGACGCGCGTTTTACCGGCGCGCAGATTCTCGGCCAGGTGGAGGATATTGCCCAGTCCTATGCCAGGCTGGCGCGGTCTGTCGGAGGACATGTGGCGCTGCTGTGCAGCACCTTGCCCCAGGCCCAGAGGCAACAGGTCATGCAGTCCTGCGCCAATTCGCTCCGCGGGGGCATGCAGAGGCGATACCGTTGGCGCGGAGGGGCCCAGGACCAGGGACAAGGGTTCCGGGGCGGCCGGCGGGGTGGATGGGGACCGGGTGGGGGCCGGGGCAGCGGATACGGCAGAGGGACCCCAAACGCGATGAATCGCGTTTGGGAACCCAAGCAATTCCGGGGCGGCCGCAACGAGGGCTCCCAGGATCTCGCCGGCAGACTCCGCTTGACGCAGGAACAAAGCACCTGGATCGAGCAACAAGACCCGAATTTCCAGGAGCAATGTACGGTGCTGCGGGACCGGCTCTATGAGGCCCATACCAACCTTGCTGCGAGCCTGGAAGGGGCCCAATCGACCGAGCCGGAGTTGACGGCGAAGGTCGATGCTCTCATTGACGCCCACAATGCGCTGGAAAAGCGGGTGGCCCAATACATTGTGCTGCTTCGGCCGCAACTCACCCGGCCGCAGCTCGACCAGCTCTGCGAACTGTGCCGCGGCGGTGCTCGTATCACGGGTATCCCGGTGCGGACAGGCCCTGATCTCCTGGGCGACATCATGGCCGCAGCCCTGTCATTTCCGGTTCTTGCCGGTTCTTTATGACGACTTCATTGAAGAACATCTCGCTGGCGCAGGTCGTGGACACCATGGCCGAGGGCGTATTTGTCGTGGACGCCTCGCATCGCATCGTTCTCTGGAACAAGGCGATGGAGTTGCTCACGGGCTATCCCCAGGTCGAGGTGCTGGGCAAGGACTGCTCCCTGCTCGAATGCGGGGGACTGCACAATTCTGAAGCCGAGCGCCACCGCTGCCCTCTGTTTGACCACGATAAAACGGCCTCGGGGAGATTGGAATGCCTGCTCCGCGACCGCAGCGGCCAGCAGATCCCGATACGGAAAAGTGCCTCCGTATTGAAAGACGCCGCCGGCGCCACCATCGGGCTGGTGGAGAGTATCACGGACCTGCGACCCCTGAGATACCTCGAGCAGCGGGTCGAGGAAATCGGCGAAGTTTCCGTTCCGGTGCGTCGCATGGGAAGGCTGGTGGGCAGCAGCCATCGCATGCACATGGTCTATGAGCGGACGCACCTGGCGGCGAATTCGCACACGGCGGTCCTGATTCTGGGCGAGACCGGCACCGGCAAGGAACTGGTGGCGGAGGCCATTCATTTCGCCAGTTCCCGCAAGCAAGGCCCTCTGGTGAAGGTCAATTGCTCGGCTCTCTCGGAGAACCTGCTGGAAAGCGAACTCTTCGGCCATGTCAAAGGCGCCTTCACCGGGGCGATCAAGGACAAGGTCGGTCGCTTCGAGGCGGCCCATGGAGGAACTATCTTCCTCGATGAGATCGGCGACATTTCGCCGCTGATTCAACTGAAGCTCCTTCGGGTCCTGCAGGAGAAGGAGATTGAGCCGGTGGGCAGTTCGCAGACCCAGAAGGTGGATGTCCGCGTGCTGGCCGCCACGAATAAAGACTTGCGGAGTATGGTTCGCGAGGGGCAGTTCCGGCAGGATCTCTATTACCGCTTGCGGGTCTTTCAGATCGATCTGCCCCCGCTGCGGGAGCACAAAGAGGATATCCCTCTGCTGGTGGAAAGCTTCATGGAGCGATTCAATCGCCAGACCGGAAAATCGATCCGGTCCACCAGCGATGAGGTCAAGCAATGCTTCATGGATTACTGCTGGCCCGGCAACGTGCGGGAGTTGGAGAATACCATCGAACATGCCTACGTGACCTGCCAGAGCCGTGAGATCGGTCTCTTCGACCTGCCGCCCGAGTTGCGCATGACCGAATTCCGGGCGGCGGAGTGCCGCGGCAGAACCGAGTCGAAGAGAGCCGAGGGCAAGCCCACCGCGGCTGCGGGAGCAATCACGCGCGACCAGCTTGTCAAGACACTGGAAGGCTGCGGCTGGAGCAAAGCGGAAGCGGCTCGTCGCCTGGGCCTGAACCGCGCCACGATCTGGCGCAAGATGAAACAATGGGGCATCCCCATGGAGCCCACCAAGCCTGAGGGCCGCTTGGCCCGATAAAGTTCTTCGTGCAACGTTGCATGCAGCGCTGCAAGATCGTTGCATGCAACGTTATGCTTGCCCGCCTGCTCCAGTCGACACGACCCTCTGCCTGCCTCACACAACGCTAACTCCTTTCCGTTGAGCCACTTACGAAATGTATTCACTTTGAGGCCATTCGGCTGGCACGCGGTTTGCTC
>JAMCWO010000376.1 GCA_023481165.1 Planctomycetota bacterium
GGCGTCTACGACCACCCCATCGACGCCCTGCGCTACTTCTTCGTCAACCGCCAGCATGACAAGCCGGTCGTCGTGAAACGGTATTGAAGCATGGAAATCGAATTTGAAATCCGGGCCGGAGGGGATTACACTGAAGATTTGCGTGGGCAATTCGGTTCAAAGGAGTCAGGATGAAGATTGCATTAGGCACCGATCACGCGGGTTACGAGCTCAAGGAACGCATCAAGCAATATCTCGCCGAGAAGGGACACGAGGTCAAGGACTGTGGGACCTATTCGGCCGAGTCGTGCGACTATCCGGATTTCATCTATCCGGCGGCCCTGGCCGTCGGCCGCGGCGAGTGCGATCGGGCGGTCGTCATGGGCGGCAGCGGCAACGGCGAAACCATCGTCGCCAACAAGGTCCGCGGCGTCCGCTGCGCCGTCTGCTGGAACGAGGAGCTCGCCCGCCTGAGCCGGGCTCACAACGACGCCAACGCGATCTCCATCGGCGCGCGGATGATCCCGGTCGAGCTGGCGTTGAAGATGCTCGACATCTGGCTCACCACGCCTTTCGACGGCGGCCGGCATGCCCGGCGGGTCCAGAAGATCACGGCCCTCGACACGTGCTCGCTGAAATCTCTACCGGGGAAAAAGACATAGCAATGTATCCCCCACAGAGGCACGAAGGACACAGAGGAAGTCCGGTAGGGTGCGTACTACGCACCGCTTGATCATCATGTGGGACAAAGAAAGACGGTGCGTGATACGCACCCTACGGCTAAGGAGGCGACGATGAAACCGCACCCGCTATCATCCACTCTGATCGTGGCATGCAGCGTTGCGTCTTTGTGCCAAGCTGGCTCAGCGGCCAAGGCGGGGGCGAAAGATCTTTCGCCCGTACTAATCGAGGCGGAGAGTTTTGAAAATCCCGGCGGCTGGGTCGTGGATCAGCAGTTCATGGACCAGATGGGCTCGCCCTTCCTGCTGGCACACGGGCTGGGCGTGCCGGTCGCGGATGCCGTCACGACCGTGACGCTCCCGGCGGAGGGCAAGTACCGTCTCTGGGTTCGCACGCGGGAGTGGGCCGGGGCGCGGGACGCGCAAACCGCACCGGGCAGATTCCAACTGCTGGTAGATGGCCAGCCCCTGCCGACTGTGTTCGGCGCCCAGGGCGCCCAATGGCACTGGCAGGAGGGCGGCGTGGTTGAGATCAGGGGCAGGCAGATCAAGCTTGCTCTGCACGACCTCACGGGCTTCGAGGGGCGCTGCGATGCAATCCTGTTTTCGAGGCAGCCGGACTTTGTTCCCCCGGAGCGCGGTGAGGCGCTGGCGAGCTTCCGGCGGGAGGTGCTGGGCCTGCCGCCGACGCCGGAGAATGCTGGACGATTCGATCTCGTCGTGGTGGGCGGGGGGATGGCCGGGACCTGCACGGCGGTCTCGGCGGCTCGCTTGGGACTCCAGGTGGCGCTGGTTCAAGATCGGCCCGTCCTCGGCGGCAACAACAGCTCTGAGGTTCGCGTGCACCTCAACGGCCGGATCAATCTGCCGCCGTATCCGCGGATCGGGGATGTCGTAGCGGAACTGGACTCCGGCGGCCGCGGCAATGCGCAAGCCGCCGCTCTCTATGATGACCAGAAGAAGCTGGACCTCGTGCGGGCGGAGTCCAACATCCACCTGTTCCTCGGCGTCCACGCCTATAAGGTCGAGAAGGAGGGCCGCCGCATCGTTGCCGTGGTGGGAAAGGATACCAGGACCTCGAAGGATCTGCGGCTTTCAGCGCCGCTGTTCGCCGACTGCACCGGGGACGGCACCATCGGTTTCCTCGCCGGCGCGGAGTACCGCATGGGTCGGGAGAGTTGGCAGGAAACGGGCGAGACGATGGCCCCGCAGGAGCCGGACAAGATGACGATGGGGGCCTCCGTGCAGTGGTACTCCGTCGAGACGCCGGAGCCGAGCCCGTTCCCGGAGTGTCCCTGGGCGCTCGCGTTCACGCAGGCAAGCTGCGAGCGGATGACGCGCGGCGACTGGAATTGGGAGACCGGGCTGAACAAAGATCAGATCACCGATTTCGAGGCGATCCGCGACCACGGCCTGCGGGCGGTCTACGGCAACTGGGCCTTCCTCAAGAACCACAGCAAGGGCAAGGCCAGTTTCGCCCAGCGCAAGCTCTCCTGGGTGGCCTACATTGCGGGCAAGCGCGAGTCCCGGCGGCTGCTGGGCGATGTTATCCTGACGCAGCAGGATGTCCAGGAGCAGCGGCCGTACCCGGACGGCTTCGTCACGACGACGTGGTCGCTCGACCTGCACTACCCCGACCCGGCGAACACCAAGTTCTTTCCGGGCGAGGAGTTCAAGACGATCTGCAAGACGCCGGCGATCAAGCCCTATGCGGTCCCGTACCGGTGTTTCTACTCGCGAAACATGGAGAACCTCTTCATGGCCGGCCGGGACATCAGCGTGACGCACGTCGCCCTCGGCACGGTCCGCGTGATGCGGACCTGCGGCATGATGGGCGAGGTCGTCGGCATGGCCGCCTCGATCTGCAAGAGCCGCAACACGACCCCGCGCGGCGTCTACATCGAACATCTGCCTGCGTTGAAAGAGCTGGCCACCCGCGGCGTCGGGAAGCAGTCCGTGCGACGGTAGGGAGATACGCCACAGAGGCACAGAGAACACAGAGAAGGGAGAGGAGATAAGCAGTGGATGTAAACGAAATTACGGAACAGATCATTGGGGGGCGCGATTGAAGTCCACCGGGTGCTCGGACCGGGATTGCTGGAGTCGGCCTATGAGGAATGCCTGTGCCATGAACTCAAGTTGCGCGGCTTATCGTTCGAGCGACAGCGGCCGTTACCCATTGGTTACAAAGGGATTAGTCTCGAGTGTGGCTACCGGTTGGACCTGCTGGTCGAGAGCGCAGTCGTCGTGGAGATCAAAGCGGTCTCGGCCATCGAGCCGATTCATGAGGCTCAACTACTGACTTACCTGCGGATAGGTGGCTGGAAAGTCGGCCTATTGGTCAACTTCAACGTACCCATTTTGAAGAATGGCATTCGTCGGAGGGTTCTATGATTTCGGCTCTTCTCCGTGTCCTCTGTGTCTCTGTGGTGAAATTATCTTTGTGTATTGGCGCGATCGTGCTGCTTATTGGGGGATCGAGCCGGGCAGCACAGTCGCAGATCGACAAGGCGACGCTCGAACAGGCATCGCGATCCGCCGCGATCGCCGGCTATGCGCTGAGCAAGGTCCAGCACTGGCTGCACGAAAAGGCGCTGCCGGTGATCGATCCTGCCACGAGCCT
This sequence comes from Planctomycetota bacterium, assembly GCA_023481165.1. Classification (GTDB taxonomy): domain Bacteria; phylum Planctomycetota; class Phycisphaerae; order Sedimentisphaerales; family Anaerobacaceae; genus PLanc-01. The sequence goes on from JAMCWO010000376.1 coordinate 3,283, forward strand.
GTATCCCGCCGACGGCAACTGGGATTACCGCGACACCGGCGCGGACTGCTATCCGTTCCTGTGCTGGGCAGCATTCGTGGTGGACAAAGAAGCACTCAACGGACCCGTGCGCAACGTCCTGCACGCCGAGCAGAAGCTCTGCAATCACGTCGACCGCATCCCGGTCCGGTACGACTGGAAGAACAAGAAGAAGATCGACACCGCGTGGGATGAGATGGTCTTTCAGGCCTCGGAGTACGTCAAGGACGGCCTCGTCGCGGTGGTCGAAGTCACCGGCAAAGACGAGTGGTTTGCGCGAATGCTGGGCATCGAAGAGGATCTCTGGAAGCACGCCCGCGTCGATACGCCCTTCGGCAAGATTCCCTCGACCAACGTCGAGGTCAATGGCGATCATCTGCAGAGCCTGGCCCGGCTGTACACGATGACCGGCCGGGAGGAGTTCGTCATCTGGAGCGAGCGGCTGGCCGATTATTACTTCGCCCAGCCCAATTTCGTCCCCGAGCGACTGCGCGACCACGGCTGCGAGATCATCGGCGGCCTGGGCCTGCTGCTGGCGGTCGAGACCCAGAACCACCGGCCCAAAGCCAAGGAATACCAGGAGAAGCTGCGGCGCATGTTCGACACCATCCTCGCCCAAGGCTGCAATGAAGATGGCCTGATGTTCAACCACATCACCAAGCGCGACGGCGACAACGGCCGCCTGAGCGACGGCTGGGGCTACAACTACGTCGGCTACCTCTGTTACGACATGGCCGTCGGCCGGCCGGTCTACCGTGACCAGGTCCGGCGTACGCTCGGCAACCTCCTCAAGCCGCTCTACGACAACTACAACTGGGAGGGCAAGTACTCCATTGACGGCTTCGCCGACTCCATCGAAGGGGGCATCTACCTGCTCAACCGCGTGCCGGTAAGAGAGGGCTTCGCGTGGGTGGATCGCGAGATGGCCCGCAGTGTCACCCGGTCCGACGAGCCGCTGGAGACCGCGAAGCTCTGGGGCACGATGAAGCTGGAGGCCAACGGCGTCCGCACCGTGCTGATCCACGCCCTGATGCACACGCAGGGCCTGATCGCGCGACCCTGGCAGAAAGGCCTGCAACTCGGCGCCGTCCGCACGAAGGACGGTCTCGTGATCGTCATGAAGGCCGACAAGCCCTGGTCCGGCAAGCTCCACTTCGACATCCCGCGCCACCGCGAGTACCTGGGCTTCACCCAGGACTGGCCCCGCATCAACACCCTGCCCGAATGGTTCACCGTCGAAGCGGCGCAACAGTACGCACTCAGCGGCCTCGAATCTGCATCGGGGAAGACATACACGGGCAAACAACTGAGCGATGGCCTGTCCCTCCAACTCGCGGCTGGCCAGGAGAAGCACATCGTCGTCGCCGGATCCGAACGGTAGAAGAAGATGGTGCGTGACACGCACCCTACGAGTGCCTGATTGTCCGCGGGGAGAGAGGAACATGAAAGAGGTCGTCATACGGTTCACCGGGCGTCTGTTCGTTGCCATCTTGATCGGTGCCGGTGCGCTGTTCATCCTGCTCTTTCTCATGAGCTACCTTTTCACGTTTGAAGGCTTGGCCTATGAAGATGACTTGGTTGGCGGTTACAGAGTTCAGGCCGTCGATACAAGGAAGGATGCCGCCATCTACCGCGAAAACCAGGTCGTCCCTCCCATGGTGTTTGCGTATGGCTGGAACGACGATTTCATTCTTGCGAAACGACACCCGAGCCTGGATGGATGGAAACCGAATCTATATGTGACCCACTGGTATCTCATTGAGGTACACACCGCAAAGGTACATGGTCCCTTGACCGAACAGCAATCTACGGAACTCCGGCGCGAGCTCGGAACGCTGGCCGAGTTAACTTTCACGAAGACAATTCGCCCTGACTGATTGACTCACGCCCTTGGATTCAGTACGATTGTTCATGAATAGAGGAAACTGGCTCCTTTCGGGCGGAACCGCGCTATGGCCAAGAAGAGAAGCACAAAAGTAGATCGCTTGGTGGTGGATGCCAAGTATGAGGGCAAGTACGTGGCCTTTGATCCGGCGGTTGGCCAGAAGCCGTAGGGTGGGCTGTGCCCACCATTGTCGGGAATGCGGGTAGAGATTGGTGGGCACAGCCCACCCTACGAAGTGCGGCTGGCCCGTTTGAGTCCTTCCAGTTCCCGGATGCGGATGTCGGCGGGGCCGCGGATGGGAAAGTGCATTACGTAGATGCGGGAGACGCCTATGTTCTCCTGCCAGCCGTAGCTGCAATCCCGCATGCCGCGGAACTTGTTGTACGTGACTTTGCCTACGAAACAGGCGACTTTGGGTTTACAGGTCAGGATCGTTTGGATCGCCCGCTCCACGCCGGGCTTCTCCTCGCCTCGTTTCAGTTCTGTGACCTCCACCGTGGGGCGGTCGACCAGGTTGATGAAGCCGAGGCGATACTTGGGCAGGAATCTCGTGTCGAACATCTCCTTCAGGCCGCGATCTGTCCGCAGGACGGTCTCGTCCTCGTTCAGCAGGCCGGCGCGGTTGAGCAGGTACCAGAAGGTCTTGTTGTTGGAGAAAGGGACGCCCCTACGGTAAGAGCCCGGGTGCGGGTTGATGCCCACGAAAAGAATCCTCAGATGCTTCCCGACCTTGTACTCGATCATAGGCTGCTCAATGCAACCTGGTAGTTGGTAGGGTGCGTACCACGCACCATCTTACGTCGCAAAGATAGTCGACCGGTGCGTGATACGCACCCTACGGCTCATCGTCGCAATCCGAGAGTAGGATGCCCTCACCACGCGGGCGTGTCGCGCATCATTTTTGCCCTGCCCCGACGGGGATCTTGGGGGCGGGGAGGCGGCCGATGAGGTCGGGCGGCTGCAATTCCTGCCGGGCCGCGATCAGGGAACGCGCGGCCTCGACCTGCTCCCAGACGTTCCACAAGAGCACGCCCTTCACTCGGCCCTGCTTGAGGTAGTAAATGACCCCTTTCTGGAAAGGCTCCTCCCAATCGACCACGGTTTGCAGGCGGGCATCCAAGTCGCCGACCGCCTCGTAACCCAGCTCGAACATGTCGGAGTAGAAGTAGGGCAGATGATGATAGGGTATGGCGTCGCCCGCCATGTTTCGGCCCGCCACCCGGCCCATCGTCAGGGCGTTGTCTTCGTGCTCCACGCGGAGGTACTTGCCCAGCGCCGGATTGAAGAACAGGGCCACATCGCCGGCGGCGTAAATGTCCGGCCGGCTGGTGCCGCAGAACTCGTCCACCATGATGCCGTTCTCGATGTTCAAGCCCGCCTGATGTGCCAGCGTAAGGTCCGGGTCGATGCCGATCCCGGCCACAACACAGTCGGTGGCGATCTCCTGCCCGCCGGAGGTGGACAGGATGTATTGTTCGCCGCGCTGTTCGAGCCCTGTGACCGTTTCTCCGGGCCACACATCGACGCCTTTTTGGCGATAGAAGTCGTTGAGAAACTCGGACAGCTCGCGTGGGAACATCCGGCCGCAGATGGCGCTGCCCGGAAAGAGCATCGTTACCTCTTTCTCATTCATGGCCAGGGCGGCGGCGATCTCCGAGCCGATGAAGCCGCCGCCGATCACGGTGAAGCGCCGGCGCT
>JAMCWO010000113.1:0-998 GCA_023481165.1 Planctomycetota bacterium
TATGGTATGAAGTCGCGGAGGCCGCTTTGTGTACGAAGGAGTGGAAGACTCGCTCCGTGAACGCCACCCTTAGGCAAAAGGCGGACAACAATCTCAAGGACTGCGGGGTATGATACTGTGTAGCCGGCCAATGGGGGGCCGGGGTTTCATACGGTCCTGAGTCAAAGGAGAGGGCCATGCGACGCGGACTTCATACCATCCTGCCACGGGGCGCAATCGGCCGGCAACCCGGTGTCTTGCCGATATTCGTCATGAGTATTCTGATGTTTTGCTCCAGCGCGACGGCGACTGCCGTGCCGTCCGCACCAGCGGTCCCAGGACAAGAGGAAGCTCCCGAGCAGGCTACGCCGGCCCTGCTGGCGGACGTCCAGACCCTGCAGGGGCGGATCCAGGGTCTGCAGAAGGAACTGACCGATCTGGTATCGGTCCGGCCGGTCCCCGGCGAATCCGTTGAACCCGCTGCGCCGCTACCGGCGCCGACACTGCCGCAATTCGATGAGCAAAGACGACTGTTGACTCAGCAGCGGGCGGAATTGTCCAAGCTCGTCGACCAGTTGCGGACACAGTTGCAGCAGGTCCAATCCGGCCGCGAGGAGGAACGCCGCAAGCTCCAGGACGAGTTGAACCAATGCCAGGAGCGCCTGCGCGGCTTGGATGAGCAATTGGCGGCGTTGCATCGGCAGCAGCTCCAGGCCGACTATCAGGCGGCGCTGCAGGCCCGCAGGCTGGAACAACAAAAGGAGCGCGAGCAGGCGGCGACGGCCCAGGCCCAGAGCCTTGCGGCCCAACTGAAGACTCTCGAGGCGCAGTTGGAGCAGACCCGCCGGGAATTGGAGCAACTGCGCGGCCAGGAAGGCCCCCGGGTCCGCCAACTGGAAAAGGCGGTGGAAGAAGTCCGCCGGCAGGCCCAGGCCACGCAGGAGCAACTGCGGGCCATGAGTCGGGAGAGAGAGCGCGACAGACAGGAAGCGGCCGAGCGTCAGCGGGCCATGCCCGAT
>JAMCWO010000113.1:1008-14673 GCA_023481165.1 Planctomycetota bacterium
AGGCCCTCCGCCAGCAAGTGCAGCAGATGAGCCAGGAGCGCCAGAAGGAAACCGCGCAGTGGCAGGAGGCCCACCAGAGTCTTCGCGTCCTGCAGGACAGGATGCAGAACATGGAGCAGCGGGCACGGGCAGCGAGCGAAGAGTCTGTCCGCCGTGCCGAGCAGCAACGGATGGAGCAATGGCGCGGCGAATTGGCGCGGCAGCAGGAGAATCTGCGCCGCGAGATCCAGACCATGAATGAGCAGATGAAGGCGGCGACGCAACAGGCCACCGTCGGAACAGGCACCTTGCGCCAGGAAGTCAACCGGCTGCGCATGGACCTCCAACGGATGGGGCAAACCGTGGGCCGCATCGAGCGGGAGAGAATGGACGCTCAGGCTGCCCTCAAGGATGATGTGCAGCAACTACGCGACCAGGTCGGCGATCTCCGCGGCCGCGTGGCGCAGATGCAGGGAGTCATCAGTTCGATGCTGGCGCAATCCGGCCGGAGCACGGTCGGCAGCGCCGGGTACACGTGGGGCTGGTAGCCCAGGCACACGTCGGATCATCAAATGGTGACGCAGCCCGTTGGGTGCAGCGGCGTGTCATCCTGAGCGCAGCGAAGGACCTGAGCTTGGAGTGGGAGAAATCTCCGGTGATTGGCCGTCACAAAACTTTTTTCACGCGATCTACGAATTTTTTCGTGGATTTATTACGAATTCATTCGTAGCCTGCCGATATAGACGTCCGAACGAACCGAATGGACATTCGGAGGTCATTTATGGCTCGAAGGAAGACGACGGGTCCAACGGACCGGGAACTGGCGATTCTCAGCGTGCTCTGGGAAAGGGGCCCCAGCACCGTCCGGGAAGTCCACGAAGCCTTGCACCACGAGGACAGCGATGAAACCGGCTACACCACCACGCTGAAGCTGATGCAGATCATGGTCGAAAAAGGCTCGCTCGTGCGGGAGGACGACAGCCGCCGGCACATCTACCGGCCCGCCTTATCCGAGGAGCGGACGCAGAAGCAGCTTGTACAGGACCTGCTCGACCGGGTCTTCGCCGGCTCGGCGGAGAAGCTCGTGATGCGGGCTCTGTCCGCCCGGAAGGTCACGCCGAACGAGTTGAAGCGCATCCGCCAGATGATCGAGGAAATGGAGGAAGCATGACCATGTCCTTCCTGGAGAACCTGTTCGCGCCAGGGACGATCGAGCGGTTGGGCTGGATGCTCATACATGTTCTGTGGCAGGCAACTGCGGTGGCCCTCCTGCTGGCCGTCTTTCTGCGGCTGCTGCGGAACGCGAGTGCAAACGTCCGCTATGGGGCTGCCTGTTCGGCACTGGCCCTGATGGTCGTCCTGCCGCTGGCCACCATGCGCTATCTCCGGACGCCGGGGCCCGTCGCGGAGGCGGGCCCGGCGTCTGTCGCAGTCGTTCTGCCGACGGTAACCGAAGGGGCCACGCCCCAGCGTAGCTTGAGCGTGCCGGACTCGGGCTACGCGTCCAACCCGGAAGACACGCTCAAAGCAAGTTTGAGCGTGCCACCCATACTCCAGGCGCCGGAACCAATGACACCGATTCCGCTGCGGGAGCACATCGTGTCGATCTTGGAGCCTTCCCTGCCCTACGTGGTTCTGGGCTGGCTGATCGGCGTGTTCGGGCTGTCCGCTTGGCACTTGGGCGGCTGGACCCAACTGCAACGCTTGAAGCGCCGCATGGTCCGCGCGATCGGCGACCCCTTGCAGCGAAGGCTCGAAGACCTTAGTGCCCGGCTCGGCATGCATCGCGCGGTGGGATTGCTCGAATCGGCTCTGGTGGAAGTCCCGACCGTCGTCGGCTGGTTGCGGCCGGTGATCCTGCTGCCGGCCAGTGCCCTGACCGGCCTGAGACCGGAGCAGTTGGAGGCGATCCTCGCCCACGAGTTGGCGCACATCCGCCGGTATGACTACCTGGTCAACATGCTGCAAACGGTGGTGGAAATCCTGGGCTTCTATCATCCGGCCATCTGGTGGGTCTCGCACCGCATCCGGGAGGAGCGCGAGAACTGTTGTGATGATCTGGCCGTGTACGTCTGCGGCAGCTCGCTCCAATACGCCAAGGCCCTCGCCTGCATGGAGGAAATCCGCCACGGTGGGACCAGTCTGGCGGTCGCAGCGACAGGCGGCAGTCTCCTGGCCCGCATTGCGCGGCTGCTCGGCCGGCCCGCCGTCGAGGACCGGCGCTTCGTCTGGCTGCCCGGCCTGGTGGCCCTGCTGCTGGTCGTCGCGATCATCATTCCCGCCGCCCTCACCCTGGGTGCCGGTAATCAGCCGCCCAGCAGTACGGATACGCAAGAGAATTACCAGGCACCCCGGCAGGAGCACGAGGCGCAAGCGGCGCCGGCGAGCCCCTCTTCCGAGGGCACTGCGACACAGGCCGAGGAGAAAGAAACAGACACCGGACGCGCGGATGCCGCAGCCCCGAACGCCCCGGATCAGATGGGGGAGGTGCTCCTGCAGTTCCAGACCGCCAACGTGCGGTCGGACCTGCGGCCGGACCGCGAAACATTGCTCCTGCTGGCGAATACCCTGGGCGTGGAATCCCCTCTCGCCCGCGAACTGGGCCGACCCGGCCGCCAGTTCGACATGACGGTGGGCGAGATCCTCAAAAGATACATCGCCCCCCAGTCGCTGTCCCAGCCGGCCGCCCAGGCCCTGCTCCATCTGCTCCAATCCCGCGGCTACCTGGACCTCCTGAGTGCGCCGAACATGGTCGCCCAAGATAACAAACAGGCGCAGATTCGGATCACGACGAAGGAGCACTTCTGGACGACCCCCAAACTCGAGAGAATCTGGTACGGAATGGCGCTGGATGTCACGCCGCACCTAACCGACGACAACCGGGTAGCCCTGGACCTCATGGTGGAACTGAGGGACCCGGCCCCCGGCGTCAACGACAGCAATCAGCCGAAGGTGTCGCGCACGAGTGCCGAAACCTCCATGATTGCGCCGAACGACCGGTACCTCATCTGGGCCGCCGTGGAACAAGCCGCAGACCAGTCGGACGCGGACAAGGGCAGACAATCCCTGTACATCATGGTCAAGCCGACCATTCTCCAGCCGGCGCCGGGATACGCAGGTCCGGCCGGCGCGCCCAAGCCAGCCAAGGCGAATCCGCGTCAGGTCCTCCTGGATATCCGGACGGTCACGATGGAGCGCGGTGGACTCTTGCACCTGGGTGTCCAGTGGGGCTGGCCGACGGTCAAAGCGGGTGTCTTCTCCGGCGACAGCACGCGAACAAACGCGGCAGCTTCCCCCACGTGGCCGTATGGTGTGCAGATCGGCTATACGCCGGACCAGACATTCACGGACTCGCTGCTGATGGCGCTGAACCTGCTCCAGGAGAATGGTCAGGCACAGATGTCCGGCCAGCAGATTCTGGCGCAGGATGGTCGTAAGTGCCAGATCAAGGCTCTCACGGAAGAATGGTACACGGTGACCGCCCAAGCCACGAAGCCGTCTTCCCAGTCACCCACGGAAACGCACAAGATGGAGAGCGGGATGGTCGTGACGATGACGCCGCGTATAGGCAACAACGGCGACATCACGCTCGAATCGGCCTTCGAGGTCAGCACGAGCCTGCCTCGCAAAGGGAGCGATCTGCCGCTCGTGACGCGACGGACGGCCAAGAACGCCGTCACGATCAAAGACGGCGGCACGGTGGCCGTGGCCGGAATGACCGAAAATAGCACCGGCCCCAACGACAAATCCGCCCACGAGACGGCCATCTTCGTGACCGCCCACCTGATCCCGGATGCCAACGAGCCGGCTCCCCCAGCGTCGCCATCCGCCGAACCGGCAACACAAGCACCGCAAGCTGCGACAGACGCAAATGGCAAACAAGCAACCGTTACTGCTGTGTTTGCGGATGCGGACCTCCTGATCGCTTTGGCCCAGATGTCCCAGCGCACCGGTGTACAGATCACGCCCGATGCGACGGTGAAGACTACGCCGGTCACGGCGGAGTTCACCGGAGTGCCGCTCGCGACCGCCCTGCCGCAGATCCTGAAGAATACGCCTTATGTATCCCGGAAGCTGGACGACGGCACTTATCTCGTGTTCCGCCCGCTGTCGTTCAGGTTCCCTCAAGTCGAGTTGGTCCCGGCGTTGCAGGACCTCTCCGCCATGACCGGCGTGCCCATTGTCGCAGACCCCGATGTCACGGGGACGGTCAATGCCTGGTTCACGGACGTATCCCTGGACACGGCGTTCGAGATGCTCCTGGCAGGCAAGCCCTATGTTTTCAAGAGGATGCCGCACTATTACCTCGTGGCTTCCAGGGGTCTACCCAACCGTCTTCCGGAGACCAGTGTGACGCGTCGTATCGGGCTGAATTACACGCAACCAGCACAGGCGAAACAACTCTTGTCCCCGGCGTTTGCCCCGTACGTTCAGGTCGAACCCTCCGGCACACAGAACCCCAACAACGAGAGCCACACGTTGATCGTCACGGCCCCGCCGGCGCTCGCAGATCGGATTGTTGCCGATATCAAGCAGATCGACCGCTCCGGCAAGCAGGTGCTCCTGGAGGCCCGCGTAGTCGCGATCGAACCAAACGAGATCCCGAACCTGGGGGTCGCATGGGCTTGGCCGCCTGTCGGCTCCCTCCTCTTCTCATCGGGTGGCAAGCGGGAAACACAGACTCCCATCGGTCCCTTGCTGGACCGTGGTGCCACCGACTCTCTGATGATGACATTGAATCAGCTCCAGGAGAACGGCCGAGCGGACATCATCGCCAATCCCAAAGTCGTGGCCCTGGACGGCCGACAGGCTCAGATGAAAGTGGTTCAGGAGCAGTGGCTCATGATGACTGTCCCGGCCACCGAGGATGATTCCTCCGGGCGGCCGGAGCTTCGCAAGGTCGAATCCGATACGGTTCTGGCGATCACGCCCCACATCGGGGACAACAAAGATATCACGCTGCGCCTGGCGGTCGCCGTTAACGACAGCGTCCCGGCCGGCGGCAGCCAGCGGTCGTTCGCCGCACGACACGAGGTAACGGACTCCATCACGCTCCGCGACGGCGGTACCGTTGGCGTGGCCCGCGTGGTGAGAATCCCCCCGGAATCGCGCAACCGAACGCCGACGCTGGCCGATCTCCCTTTGATCGGAGAACCCTTCAAGACCAGCAACAAGCCGGGACGCGAGCTGGTGGTTTTCATCACGGCCCATCTGGTCCCGGACACCGGTCGCCTGCCTCTTCCGACAGCGGTGTCCATCGAGACGAAGGCACAGGCTCAGGACGCTGCCCCCAATGCCCGCGCAGAACAGGCACCCACGGTGGACCAGAGCGCCTCGCGGGCGTGGTACATCCTGCGGCAATTGAACGGTGCGCCGCTGCTGCTCGGATTGACACAACAGTTGCTCAAGGTGCTCCAGCCGCCACGCCGGAATGATGCGATGTGGCAGGAAGTCACTGAGGGCGGCAGTCTCAAGCTGGACATCAAGGTCGAGCGGGAAACCGGACGCGAGATCGTGGTCGGGCTCTTCCAGGATGCCAAGTGGTCGCAGGAGCCGGCGGCTGTGCGGCTGCTGCCCAAAGAAGGCACGTACACTTTGACGGGCCTGCCCGCCGGACGATATCAGATCGGGGCGATGATCGGACGGGCGCCCTCCGCAGCGGCGCTGGGGGTCCAGCGAACGTGGCCCCAAGCGGTTGAGATCCAGCCGGGCCGGACGACGGAGGCCCAGTTGCTGGTCACGCGGGATTTCGCGGTCAACGCGTCGGGCTGGCACAACCGGGAGGTTTCGCGCGACTACACGGGCGATTGGAGCCTGCTCAAGGAGAACCGCCTGCTTCAAGGCCGGCTCACCGGGCCGGACGGTAACCCGATTCCCTTCGGTCGCGTGAGTGTCCGGGAGTACCAGGCCGTGCCCACCGACTCGATCGCCGCCCCTGAATTGGGGACGAATGAGGCCGGCGTCTACAGATTCGACAAGATGAAATGGCCCTACCGCGTAGGCGCCACGTGGAGCGATCCGCTGCCGGCCCTGCTGGGCTACCGCTATCAATACAAGGGCTACAATCGAGTTTTTGAGGGGCCGCAGCAGGTAGACTTCCAGTTCGACCCGTTCCCGGTGGGGACGGCCCGGCTCGCGGGCCGCGTGGTCGATGAGCAGGGCGCCCCCGTGACGACATTCTATCTGCGGGTCCGCATACTCGATCCTGCGGCGGCGAAACGCCCGGAGGACGAGGTCTCCAGGGCCTACGGGTACGCCGTGCCGTTCCTTTCGGCGGACGGGAGCTTCACCCTGAGCGACCTGCCACCGGGCCGCGCCATCGTGAACGTCGCCCCCTTTGACTACCGGCTGTACCGAGACGACCGGCAGAGGCAGGTAGTGCTGGAGGAGGGCCGGACCACCGAAATCCAACTTGATTTGGTCCACAATAAGCTCTTGTATGGCCGGGTCGTCTTCGAGGACGGTCGCCCCACCGTAATCAGTCCCGCCCCGTGGGAGGGCGCCAAGACCACGTTGAGAATCGACGAGACTGTCCTCTTCGGCCGGCCCGTGGGGCACAGCATCCACGACGTAGCCGAAGCCGATGCCGAGGGCTGGTTCGCCGTCTATTTGCCTGATAGCGCGTTGGAGAATCTCCAGTCCGGCTCGGCCACGTTGCGCATCCGCTTGCCGGGCCGGCGGCCGGATGAATGGCAGGCGGGCGGCGTGTTCCCGTTCGAGAAGTTGGCGGAAGACACGGCCCAGGCCGGCACCGTCACGATCCGGCCGCCCAACACATGATGATCCCCTCCAACCGTCAGGTGTTCGCGGAAGGCGGCGGCTTGGGCGTATCCTTCACGTCTCCATCGGGAGACTCTTTGATAATGGCATTGGCCATGCTGCCGGCAAAAATCCCGATGAAGGCAATGCCCAGGATTTGCAGCACTCCCGCCACGATCCGGCCCAGGCCCGTCGCGGGCTGGAAGTCGACGTAGGCGACGTTCGTGAACATGTTCAGGGCCCACCACAGGCTATCCTGGAAGGCGGCGAAGCGGGGATTCTGCTGCGACTCCGCCGCGAAGGCGGAGACGGCGCCCAACAAGACGATGATCGCGGCGGCACCGAAGAGGGGACCCGCCTGCGACCGCTGGTAGACCCGGACGATGAAATCGATCACGCGCCGGAAACGCAGGGCCACGCCGAAGATCCGCAGGAGGCGCACGATGCGCACCAGGCGCAGAAGCCGTACCCCGCGCACCAGGGCGATCCCTTCCAAGCTGGCGATCATGCCGCCGGTGATGGGGATGAGGCTGGGCAACTCCCACCAGCGCTCCTTCAGGACCGGCCGCAGCCCCCCGCCCCGCCGGACCGCCAGCGCGAATTCGCCGATGAAGACGGTGACGATCCCGAGATCGAGCCAGTCCAGGGACGTCATTCCCGCCGCCGGACGGGGACAGCCGATCTCGTACAGGCCGATACTGATGCTGACCAGTGCCAATCCCGACATCAACAGGTCGGTTTTGAGTTGCCTCTGAATCTGATGTTGTTCCATATCGCCGATTGCCGAAGGAGGGAATCGAACCCTCACCCCCTTGCGGGGACAGGATTTTGAATCCTGCGCGTCTGCCAGTTCCGCCACTTCGGCGCTGCCATGACTACGAACGCGCAATTATCGACTGTTTGCCCGCAGATGTCAATTGCCGATTCCCGGAGCCCAATCTCGGCTATCAGTTCTCCTCTGCCGTCCCAGGTTGTGTGCGCTGCGAGCCGGCGCGGCGCCGCGCTGCGGCGGCGACGGCGTCCTGCTCATCGGCCGGGTAGACGCGGGCGATGATTCCCTCATCCGGGCCCAGCTCGATGTACTCCTTGATCTTGCCGCCGACCCGCGCCGGGTCCGTGCCCAGGATCACCTCGGCGGTCACATCCATGTGCCGGGGGACCGCCAGACGGGCCCGGGTGCCGCTCAGGTTCACGGCGACGAGCAGCGTCGTCTCGTCGTGCTCGCGGACAAAGGCGAACACGTTCCGCTTCTGTCCGGCGGGCAGGTAGCGGCCGGTCTGCAGGGCCGGCTCCTTCCGCCGCAGGTCCAGCAACTGCCGGTAGAAGGCCAGCAGCGAGTCCTTGTCCTGCTTTTGTTTCTCCACGTTCGTCTGCTCGTAATCCGCCGCGACGGGCAGCCACGGCTCACCGGTCGTGAACCCGGCGCTCGGCTCCGCGCTCCACTGCATGGGCGTCCGCTGCGGGTCGCGGCCCAGCCGGACTCCGGGGAAGGCCTTCGCCACCGGATCGCGGGTCTCGTCGGCCGGCACATTCACATCTTCCATGCCGATCTCGTCGCCGTAGTACATCGTCGGCGTCCCGCGGAGCGTCAGCAGTAGCAGGGCCGCGATCTTCGCCTGGGCCGGTTCCACGCGGCTCGCCACACGCGGCTTGTCGTGGTTGCCCAGCACCCAGTTCGGCCACGCGAACGACGGCAGCGACGCCTCATACGCGTTGATCCCCGCGAAGATATCCATCGCCCGCCACGGCAGCACGATCAACTGGAAGTTGTACGGCAGGTGGATGCCGCTGTCGCTCTCCCGCCCGTAATAGCGGACCAATTCCTCCACCGGCAGGTACATCTCCCCCACCAGCACGCGCTCCGGAAACTCCTGCGTCACCCGCCGCATGAGGGCGACGATCTCGTGCAGCTCCGGCTGCCCGCCCGAATACGTCGGCACCAGCCGGCTATAGGGCGACATCTCGCTCTCCACGTACTCCGGATCGAGCGGATTGTCGCGCAGTTGCTCATCCTTGATCACGTGCCACAGCGCATCGACGCGGAACCCGTCCACGCCCTTGCCCAGCCAGAACCGCATTACCTCGAGCATCGCCTCCTGCACCTCCGGATTGCGCCAGTTGAGGTCCGGCTGCTCCTTCAGGAAGCTGTGGCAGTAATACTGCTTGGTATTCTCGTCCCACTCCCAGGCCCGCCCGCCGAAGACGCTCAGCCAGTTGTTCGGCGCCTTGCCGTCCCGGCTCGGGTCCTTCCAGAGGTACCAGTCGCGCTTCGGATTGTTCCGGGATGACCGCGATTCGAGGAACCACGGATGCTGATCCGAGGTATGGTTGGGCACGTAGTCCAGCAGCAGCTTGATCCCACGCTCATGGCAGGCCGCCAGCAGCTTGTCGAAATCCTCCATCGTGCCGAGCATCGGATGGATCGCCTTATGATCGCTGACATCATAGCCAAAGTCCGCCAGCGGCGAGGGATAGATCGGCGAGATCCAGATCGCGTTGACCCCCAGCCACTTGAGGTAGTCGAGCTTGCCGATGATGCCGGGCAGATCGCCGTAGCCATCCCCGTTGCCGTCCGCGAACGACAGGGGGTAGATCTGGTAGATGACGCCCGTCTGCCACCACAGGTACTTCTCCACAGGGTGTTTATCTATCATGCTGCTGCCATTCCTTTGCCAAACCCGGCCGCCGGCCGGGGGAACTCCCACCAGTCGAACCATCCGTGCGGCCCCCACAGTGGGTGCCACGCCCAAACTTGTTTGAGCGTGTCTTCCTGTGTACCGAGGCCGTCCAACCGAACACCGACTATTCATCCACACATCCGCGCGGCGTATCCACACGCCGCCCCGGAAAGCGGGTCATTATAGCAGGTCCGCCCGTCTTTGCGATACCGAAAGTGCAAGACTCGCGACAGAGGCAAACAGAGAGGCCGGAGGCGGCAGGCTGTAGATGCTCTTGTCATTCCCGCGAAGGCGGGAATCCAGATTTTTGACCACGGAGACACGGAGAGCACTGAGAGGGAGAATGGAGGACAGACGCCGGAGGGCCGGAGGCGGAAGGCCGCAGGTGTCCAATCCAAAATCGTCGATTATCAATGGCGAGACTTCTCAGCCTTCGTGTGGGAATCCCCATCGACTCGTTACGCCTCGTGCGGCCAAGGCCAAGTGTCGGCTTTGACCGCTTCGTAGTTGGCGTCCAGCTCGGGCTGCATGAGGATGAGCGCCGCGATCCGCCGCGCCATTTCCGTCACGTACTCCGCTTCCTCGACCCGCAGCCCGCGCCCGAGAATCGTCTTTTCCCGGTAGCTCAGCCACTTCTTGATGACTTGATAGCCGCCGATGTGGTACTCCCAAACACACTTCGGCACGTTCGACCAGTACGCGGTCTCGTTCAGGTAGACGTCCACCGTCTCCGCCCCAAAGGCAGCCTTGAGGCTCTCGTCCGTCTGGGGCCTGATCTTGGATTTGTCCGGCCCCGGCATGCACACGCCGCCCTTGCCCGCATGGCCCCAGCCCATGGTGATTTCGAGATGACCCTCATCGGGATTGAGTCCGCCGGGTCCGACTCGTGAGGCGATGGCGACTTCCTTCAATCCTGGGTCGATCTTCCTCCCCGTGACCCCATCGACCGACCTGTCAGTGTCCAGGAGAGCAGCTATACGCCGGCCGAATGTGGCCGATGCCAGCAATGCCTCCCTTGTCTTCGGAAGGGGAATCCGCGGCCAGTCCTGACGGAGGGAGAAAGCATTTTGATGAACGTAAGCGGGCGAGAAGAAAGTAGCCAGACAGTGGAAGAACAGGTCCTCCGGCATTGCGGCCATCCCTACAAGATACTCGCGACTCTGCTCCGAGAGATTCGGACGCGTTGTTTGGCTCTCCTCCGAGAAAAGATTCGCCGATGGCGAGGCGTTCTTGAGGTAGATCGGAAAGAGGTTGGCTCCTCGCTCGTACAGATGCCGGCAGCCAAGAATTCGTGTCGACGAAGGCGGATCGTAACTGCGTCGATGATGCTGTGCACCAGCAATGCACAGGTTGCCTTCAAAGACATGCGGAAAGTACTCACTTCTCTTCTCATCCAGCAATTTCGTCTCAGGTTCCCAATAGACCCAGCGTGCGTCAAACGGGCGGTAGGCGTAGCGTACTATTGCGCCCTTGGTTGGTCCACGCTTAAGCAGGAAATCGCGAGTCTCCCTCGGGTGATACCGTCGGCCTTCGTGCATGATGTCGGGATAGCGCCGTGCGATCTCATCGTTGGACAACGATCGGTCGAAGTAGGCTTTGACACGACCACTGAGCGCATCGTGGTCAATATCCACGAGAAACTCGTCACGGCACGTCTGCACCCCTGGGAAAGACACGGGAAACAGGTCAGGAAGCAGGGGCCACCCTAGATAGGAGTCACACGTTTGAATCGGAAAGAATGGATACCCGAGTCCCACGGCCGGTTGGAGCTTCTCATATCGGGCTTCTTCCTCCCCGGAGGCGTTGCGAGATAGCTCGGCGCGCTTTGCCTTTCCCCACAGGTGGCGGAATTCAACAGAACGACAACTCGGTTCGCCGTCACTCTTCTTCGGCCCGTTGAGGATCGCCAATGTAATGGCGGTGCCGACCTGGATTCCTTCCGGATTGGACTCGGTCGAGAAGATGCTCGGATCCGGATCGCCTTCGGGAGTCAGTTTGCCCGTTTTGTACTTGTCCCCATTGAGGCAATCGATGGCAATATGGTCGAAGACGTCAAGATATCGTTCTCGCATACCGGTATGGGAGAGGCCCTCAAGCCACGAATAATTGGAGATGAAGCAGATAACGCCTTTGCCCGTCTTTTCGACAATTCGGCGCTCTGCCATTCGGAAGAAGCGGACATAAAGGTCGTTCAGCCCTTGGCCCTCCGGTTTCGGTGCCCGCTTTGTGGTCCGATAGGCGGTCACCAAGCCGCGCTCCTCCTCGAGAGCCATTCCCGCGAACCCATTGTATGGCGGGTTGCCCAAGATTACGAGAACCAGCGTCTCCTGTTTGACCCTGTCCGCCGCATCACGCTCCTGCATCATTTCGGGATAGAGCGGCAGTTGTTTCTTGGGCTCGGTCGGCGGCTCCCAGCCCGTCAGGGCGTTCGTCAGGTAGACTCCCGCGCGCTCATCGGTGTCCAGATTGAATGGGGCCCCGAGCAGCCGGAGCATCAGCCCGATCTGAAGGTGCGAAATCACAAACGGGGCAGGAAGTATCTCGAATCCAAAGACTCGGTTACTCGCGGCTTTCTTGAGTTTCTGGGCAGTCAGGGCGCTGCGTCCCTTCTCATCCAGGGTCTTGTGAATCCGCTTCAGGGTCTCGACAAGATATGCCCCGGTGCCACAGCAGGGGTCCAGTACAACGACCCGCTCGTCAGCGAGTCCATCCGCGATGTTCAGTTCTTCCCGAAGTGCACGGTCTACACGTTCAACTTGGTACTGCACTACTTCTGGCGGTGTGTACCAGACGCCAAGCTCTTTTCGTAACTCTGGATCGTACGCTTTGAGGAAGGGTTCATAGAAGTACTGGACGGCATGCTCTTGTTCAAATTCGCTGAAGAAGGCGGGCCGGTCGACACGGTTCAGGACGATGGCGGCCTTGTCGAGCACTTCGTCAATACCCAGCGGTTTGAGACGCTTCGGGGTGGCGATCTGCTCGAACAGGCTGGCGATCATGGGAACGTGCAGTGTCCAGGCGGCGTCATGCCACTGGAATTTCGCGTCGGGGCGGGACCAGTTCTCCCGGCACCACAGGACCCAGGAGGAGAACACCCCATAGAAGAGCGTCTGGACCAGCGTCGCCAGGAAGAAGTGCTGACCTTTCTCGCCCTCGAACTTCATGCCGAGAGCCTCTTCGAGTCCCTTCTTCAAGCCTTCCAGGGCGGGCAACCCGGACGTCTGTTCGACGCGGGCGCGGGCCTCGCGGGCGTATGAGGCAAGGAACCACGCCAGGTCCTGCGGGTCGGTCAGCGGTGCGGCGTGCAGCATCGTGCGCCGAAGGCACTCGACCAGACGCTCGCCCTGCTGCTGGGCCGCCTTGTGCGGCTGCGCCAGCATCCCGCGGAAGGCGTTCTCACTCTCCGCCAGGCGAAAGGCTTCCAGGCGGATGGGCTTGTCCCGATCATCCCGCCCGATCAGGACAAAGTCACGGTAGTTCGTGACCAGGACCAGGCTGTATTTCTTCCAGTACTTGGAGACTTGGGTGCCCTCGCTGCGTGCGAAGGAATCATCATTCCAGGGCTTGCACTCGATGACCCCCCGTTCCGGCGGCTGTCCCTCGATCGGGTGCGCATCATTCGCCCGCTGAAACTGGTTGGCGGTGTAGAGGCCAAAATCCGGCTCGCCGGCACCGATGTTCTGAAGCTGGGCGATACAACGGACGCGCGGCTTGAGCTTCTTGCCAATCTCGTTGAGAAGGGTTTCCAGGGCGCCGTAGTACGATTCTTCGGCCACACCGCCCCCGGTCCGGTATATCTCACCCAAGTCCTTGAGGTAAGTCTCAACAGGATGCACCGACATTCGATCCTCACCAACTCACTTTCCAGGCCGCCAACGGACCCATAATAGTATCGGCAGAGCTCACAGGCAAGCCCAAGGAATTGATGTCCAGACACAGGTGTCCCTCCGCCCGGGGCGAACGCTGGGACCGCGACCAGCGGTGGGCATCTTGCTCCCCCACCATGCTGCTGGCGAAAAGCGGAAAACCTCGGGGGTCCGAGGGCGGAGCCCCTGGGGAAAGAGATGGCAGCCGGTAGTCTGTAGCCGGGTGTCGGCAGAGCGTTGTCCTCGGCCGCGTTTGTGCAACAGTTGAAAAAGTAGAACACCCCGCGGGCGGAAAATTCTTTATTCCTTGTGACGAAAGGAGTTACGCGCTTTCGGTGTCCCGCGCACACACAGAATTTCGGCCCGCTTCGTGCACCACGGCG
>JAMCWO010000113.1:14683-29442 GCA_023481165.1 Planctomycetota bacterium
GTGTAGGAGTGATGATTTGAAAGCGGAAGAAAGGGACGTGAAGACGCATGGCATCGTTAGGAGTCGAAGAATTATGTCTCGCGCAAAGACGCCAAGATCGCCAAGGTTCGACCAGGTTGTCGTCTCGGTTTTTTTTGCGTGCTTTGCGTCTTGGCGCGAGAACGGAATGTGCGAAACAAACCCAATTTCCCCGAGGCCAGGCCCTCGCGGGAACGAAACATGCAAAACGAACCCAATTCCGGGCGAAGGCCGGGGGGACGAGGCCGGAGGGACGGGGAACGAAGGGACAAATGCGCCAAACGAACCCAATTTGGCCCGGGCGGCCAAGAAGGGGCGCGGGTGGCCGCCAGACCCCGCCGGGGCACGACGGCGCCAAACAAGACGCGCCCGACAAAAGTCGGCTTCGACGGAACCAATCCGCGATATCGGCCCACAAACGCGGGTCGAAACTCGACTCCGCGACTTTTGTCGTGGGCGTCAAACAAAGCCAATTTCCGCCAGTGCAACAGGAAAGGCAAGTGCTCTGTGGGAAAGGAGTTATGGGTAAACGTACATCCGATAGGCCTCGGCAAAACAAAGCCAATTTCCCCGGCCGGGCCGGCGGAGCCGTCGCGGGAGCCGGTCGTGCGACATCGCCTCGATGCCCCGCTTCGGGAAACAAAGCCAAACTTGGGAGGGCTGGGGCATGTGAGCAAAGGGGATCAGCGTGTGGGGGCGGCTTGGCCGGAAAGAGAAACGTGCGAAACGACGCCAATTCCGGAGGAAGTCTCAGGTTGGAGGTGCCAAGTGGCAAGCGAAACGTGCAAAACGAACCCAGTTTTCAGTTCGGGCGATGTGAGGGATCTCAGACCTGCCCCCGGATGCAGGCAACATCCTGTCACCGGGCGGCGCGGGCATGCTGTACATGGACGATATCGGCTTCGCGCAACCGTCATCTTCTGCGCACGAGGTTGCTGCCCAGCGCTCCGATGACCGCTTCCCAGGCACACACCGTCCCGCGGCCGCCGGATAGGCGCGCCGGCCTATTTCAGCTCGGTCAGGTAGATGTGGCGGAAGCGATGCTGGCCGCCGCCAGGAACCTCGGCTTGCAGCGCGATGTACCCCACGGCGGGCTCGCCCAAGCCGTCCGCTTCCCACGCCGGCGTGCCGTTGATCTCCAGGGCGGCTTTCGTGCCGCGCACGGTCAGCTTGAACCGGTTCCAATCGCCGGGCTTGATCAAGCCTTTGCTGCGGGCCGCGGGCAGATCGCTGACGTTGCCTTCGTCACCCTGCATCAGATTGGCTTGGTAGCGGGCCGGCCAGGGCCGGTTCGGCGGCACCGAGTCATAACGGAAATAGATGCCGCTGTCCCACTTCTTGTCCCGCAGCGGCTTCCACTCCCACTCCAGAATGAAATCGCCGTATTTCTTCTCGGTCTGGACGAGGCCATTGCCGGAGACGATGAGAATGTCCCCGTTGTCCACGGTCGCCTCGCACTTGAGGACCGTCCAACCGTTGAGGGTCTTGCCGTCGAACAGTGCCACGCGGGCACTCTTGCCGCCGGCCGGGGCCTGCTGGGATTTGCAGGCGGTGCAGGAACTGCACGAAGCGGTGGAAAGTGCCAATGCCATCACGAGGGTGCAACACACATGCAATGTCTTCATAGAACCTCTTACAGTGACCATGACCGTAAATCGTTCCAACCCGCATCGCCTCCGGCGGGCGATGAACCGCGTGTCAGGGTAGTCGCCCCCCGCCATCGAGTCAAGAGGTGCCTCTGGATTAGGACGAGGCGGGCAAGGAGCACAGGGACCATGGACAGACGCCGAGTACAGCCCTCGCGGTGGCAGGTGGAGGAGAAGAAAGCGTCTGCCGCACGAGGGAATTACCTATCCCCCTGCGTCCGGAAAGAGAGGAAGATGGATGCGGACGAGTTTCCAGGTGTATGCCAGGAGGTGCGCAGATGATCGGAGGCTACGATTTGAGCCGTCGGGATGTGATCGGCCAGGCCGGCTTTGAAGGCGTCGTACAGAAGGTCGCCGAACTGGAAAAGAGCCTCGGCATTTACGACCTGGCATCGTTCACGCCGGCGCCGGCCCAGACCAGCCAATAGGACGCCGCAAATATCGAATTGGTGGGTGCTACCCGATGAACAGATTCACGTTCGCCGACCCGGCGCGGTCGAGGTACGTGGCGACCCCGCCCTCTTCGACGCCTTCGAGGAGCTCTTCCCGTTTGATGCCCATCAGGTCCATGGTCATCGTGCAGGCGACCAGGCGCACGCCGCTGGTCTGTGCGGCGGCGATCAGCTCGGGCAGGGAAAGGACGTTCTTCTTTCTCATGATGCCCTTGATCATGGCGGTTCCCATGCCGGCCATGTTCATCTGGGACAGGCTCGTCTGGCCCGCCCCGCGCGGCATCATCCAGCCGAACATTCGCTCGATGAAGGTCTTGCGGACCGGCACCGCCTGTGCCTGGCGCAGCAAGTTCACGCCCCAGAAGGTGAAGAACATCGTCACCTCGCTGCCCATGGCGGCAGCGCCGTTGGCGATGATGAAGGCCGCCATCGCTTTATCGAAAGCGTCGCTGAAGACGACGAGAGTCTTGCGATTGGAGGTCGCCGCCGGCGCCGGCATCTGGGCGGGTTGGCCTTTCTCCACCACGGCGGTGAGTACTCCCTTGTTGAGCTGCTTGTCGCGCAGCCGGCTGCCGGTGGTATGACACCAGCCCTCCAGCTCGGCGGCAAACGCGGGCTCCGACACGGAGATGCGTACGGCCTGGCCGGGCTGAATCTGATCCATGGCCTGTTTGAGCTGCAGGATCGGGCCAGGGCATTGCAGACCGCAGGCGTCGATTTCCTTGACCACGGGAGCGGACTTGCCCGCGACAGGATGCGGATCGGCGCCGGTCTGCCCCGCATCCTCCTTGATCTCGCGCAGGATCTTGGGTTTGGCGGACATCAGGCCCATGGCCTGGCTGTAGGTCTTGTACCCGCCCGTGAGATTGCGGCAGGCCACGCCGTTCTGGGACAAAATGCGGCAGGCCAGATAGCCCCGCAGGCCCACTTGGCAAAAGGCCAAAACCTCCTTGTCCTTGGGCAACTCGCCCAGCCGGCCGCGCAGCTCGTCGAGCGGGATGTGAATCGAACCCGGGATGGTGCCCTGCTGGACCTCCGGTGCGGTGCGCACATCCAGGAGCAACTGGTTGGGGCCGGGGTTGACTACCTCCGGCACATGACAGAGGCGGACCTCTTTGCGCAGGACGTTGGCGGCCACGAAGCCCGCGTAGTTGACGGGGTCCTTGGCGGAGCCAAACGGCGGCGCGTAAGCCAGCTCAAGCTTCTCCAGATCGTACACGGTCATCCCGGCCCGGATGGCTACGGCCAGGACGTCGATTCGCTTGTCCACGCCGTGGGCCCCGATGCACTGGGCCCCCAGGATCTTGCCGTCTTCGGGATCGAAGAGGAGCTTCAGGCTCATCTGCGTCGCTCCCGGATAGTAGCCGGCGTGGCTGGCGGGGTGCACGTAGACCTTCTCATAGGCCCGGCCCGCCCGCTGGAGGGCTTTTTCGCTGAGCCCGGTCATGCCCACGGCCAAGTCGAAGACTTTGCAGATCGCGGTGCCCTGGGTCCGCTCGTAGACAGCATCACCGCCCAAGGCATTGATCGCGGCGATCCGGCCCTGCCGATTGGCGGGACCGGCCAGAGGAATGACGGCGGGATAGCCACCGACCAGATCCTGAACCTCGACCGCATCGCCGACCGCGTAAATGTCAGGGTCCGAGGTCCGCATGTGATCGTCCACGACGATGCCTTTGCGCTGACCGATGGTCAGGCCCGCTTCCGCCGCGAGCTTGGCCTCCGGCCGGACTCCGATCGCGAGGATGACCAGGCTGCAGGGGATGAGCCGGCCTGTGCTGAGCCGCACTCCCAACTGGCCGTCCTGTTCCTGAATCGCCGTAACGCTGCTGTTGAGACACAGGTCCACCCCTTGCTGCCGCAGATGCTCGTGCAGGGGTGTCGCCATCTCCGAATCGATCGGACCCATCACCTGGGGTTCGAGCTCGACCAGCGATACCGCCAGTCCCCGGTGCGCCAGGACCTCTGTCATTTCCAGACCGATGTACCCACCCCCGACTACGACGGCAGTCATCGCCGGGGACGACTTCTCGCCCTTGCCTGCATCCACGACCGCCTTAATCGCATCCATATCCGCCAGGCTGCGGAGCGTGAAGACCCGCTTATGATCGGCGCCGGGGATCGGCGGCCGAACCGGCTCGGCGCCGGGGCTCAGAATCAGCACATCGTAGGGCTGTTCATACTGCCGGTCCTTGGCCTTGTCGTGGACCAGCACGGTCTTCTGGGGCCGATTGATGCGCAGGACCTCGCTGCGCGTGCGAACATCGACGGCGAACCGCTGGCGCATCGCCTGGGGGCTTTGTACCAAGAGCCGGGCCCGGTCCGGGATGATGCCGCCCACATGGTAAGGAAGGCCGCAATTGGCGAAGGAGATATCGTTGCCCCGCTCCAGGAGCACGATCTCGGCGTCTTCACTCACGCGTCGGGCCTTGGCCGCCGCCGACGCCCCGCCGGCCACCCCCCCTACGATTACAATGCGCTTACGTTGACTCATATGGATTCCTTGCTTCCCTCGAAACTTCCTGCTGCCCGCCAACCCTCAGGCGATATTCATATTTTATACCGGATGTCTCCCTTTTTGGTTCGCCAGATCCTTCGCTGCGTTGAGCGACGGGTGGTGGGCACAGCCCACCCTGCGCGACTGCCATCCGAAGATCCTCGCGCAGGATCGCGATGGAAGGCTCTCAATAATACGACCCACTTCCTGATCGCCTCATCGCGATATCTCGTGAACGAAGGGCGAGAGTTCGCGGAGGCGGTGGATGATTTCGGGCATTTTCTCGATCGTGAAGTCCACTTCGTCTTCCGTGTTGAAGCGGCTGAGGCTGAAGCGGATCGAGCCGTGGGCGGCGGTGAAGGGAACGCCCATCGCGCGCAGCACATGGGACGGCTCCAGCGAGCCGGAGGTGCAGGCGGAGCCGCTGCTGGCACAGACGCCGTGCCGGTCGAGCAGCAGCAGGATCGCCTCGCCTTCGACGTACTCAAAGCTGATGTTGGACGTATTCGGCAAGCGGTGGTCGGGGTCGCCGTTGACGCGGCTGTCCGGACAACTTTTCAGGAGGGCCTTTTCGAGCTTGTCCCGCAGGCGCTTCACGCGCGTATTTTCATCCGCCATGTTCTGGGCGGCCAGCTCGCACGCCTTGCCCAGTCCGACAATGCCGGGGACGTTCTCGGTCCCGGCGCGCCGGCCGCTCTCCTGATGGCCGCCCAGCAGGAACGGAGCGATCCGCGTGCCCTTCTTGACGTAGAGGACGCCGACGCCCTTGGGGGCGTGCAGCTTGTGACCCGACAGGCTCAGGAGGTTGATGGGGCTTTGGGCGAGGTTCAGCGGGACCTTGCCGACCACCTGCACGGCGTCGGTATGGAAGATGATCCCCCGGTTGGTCACCATCTCGGCGATCGGCTCGATGGGAAAGATCACGCCGGTCTCGTTGTTGGCGTACATGATCGTGACCAGAGCCGTGTCGTTGTCGAGTTGGTGCTCCAACTCGTTGAGGTCGAGTTGGCCCAGCTTGTCCACGCCCAGCTCGACGACCGTGAAACCGTGGCTCTCCAAGTCGCGGCAGACGGCCAGGACGGCCGGATGCTCCACGCGCGTCGTGATGACCTTGCGTTTCTGCGGCAGGGCGGCCAGGGCGCCGTGGATCGCGCTGCTGTCGCTCTCCGTGCCGCAACTGGTGAAAATGATCTCACTGGGGTCGCAGCCCAGCAGCCGCGCCACGCGCTCCCGGGCCTCGCGAATTTTGACCCCCACCTGACCGCCGAACGTGTGCATGCTGGACGGGTTACCGTAGAGGCGGCAAAAATAGGGCTGCATCTCCTCCCAGACCTCGTCCGCCACCCGCGTCGTCGCATTGTTATCGAAATAGATCGTTTTCATTCCCTATCCCTTGTGCTCGTGCTCCGCGCCCGAAGAATCCGCGTCCTCTTCCACGTACAATTCCGGCGCGACGAATTCGCGGAGCTTGGCCTCGACCACGTCTTTCATGGTAAATTCGCTGACCTTGCACTGGGCGCACATGCCGCGAAAGGCGATGAGGACCTTGCTGCCCTCGACGTCGATCAGCTCGATGTTGCCGCCGTGGGCCCGCAGGGCCGGCCGGATCTGCTCATTGATCGTCTGCTGAATGAGCTGAATCTTCTGAATGGTGGTCAGCTTGCCGCCCTTGCGCGGCGGGGGCAGCATCTGCTCCTTCGCCCGCTCACCCTGGACCCGCTCGATGATCTTCTCGATCTCGCCATGGCAGCCGCCGCAGCCGCCGCCGGCCTTGCAGTAGTTCGTCACCTGCTCGACCGTCGTCAAATCGTTCTCACGAACGACCCGCTCGATTTCCTTGTCCGTGACACCGAAGCAGGTGCAGACGATGGTGCCTTCGATCTCGTGCTTGCCCTGGCCGCCGGTGCGGTAGTTGTCGATCGCCGCTTCGAGGGCCTCCCGGCCCATGACCGAGCAGTGCATCTTCTGCTCCGGCAGGCCGCCCAGGTACTCGGCGATCTCCTTGTTGGTCACCTTCATCGCCTCTTCGAGCGTTTTGCCCTTGATCAACTCCGTCAGGACGGAGGAGGTCGCAATGGCGCTGGCGCAGCCGAAGGTCTTGAACTTGGCATCGGCGATCCGCCCCTCCTTGTCGAGCTTGAAGGTCAGCCGCAGGGCATCGCCGCAGGCCAGCGAGCCGACCTCGCCCACGCCGTCCGCGTCCTCGATCTCGCCCACGTTGCGCGGGTTGAAGAAATGGTCTTTCAGTTTGTCCGTGTATTCCCACATAGCGGTTTCCCTTAGTCTTGGTTCTCCACCTTCCTAAAGTACGTTGGCATTGGGCTGGCGGTTTTCCCAAGACGAGGCACATAAGACCTATAGGGCCCACAGGACCCTCTCAGGAGCCTGCTTTCAACGCCTGGTCGAAGTCGGCGACAATATCGTCGATGTGCTCCGTGCCGACCGAGACGCGAATGTAGTCGGGCGTCACCCCGGCGGCAAGCTGCTCCTTTTCACTCAACTGCTGGTGCGTCGTGCTGGCCGGGTGGATCACCAGCGTCTTGCTGTCGCCGATATTGGCCAGATGGCTCGCCAGCTTCACACCGTTGATAAACCGGATCGCCGCCTCGCGGCCGCCTTTGATCCCGAAGCCCAGAATCGCGCCCTGTCCGTGCGGCAGATACTTCTGTGCCAGGCCATAATTTGCGTGCGACTTCAGGCCGGGATAGTTGACCCAGCTCACTTGGGGGTGATTCTCGAGCCACTCGGCCAATTTCAGGGCGTTTTCGCAATGCCGCGGCATCCGCAGATGGATCGTCTCGAGGCCCATCAGGAACAGAAACGCATTGAACGGCGACATGCAACTGCCCATATCGCGCAGGAATTGGGTCCGGGCCTTGATGATATAGGCGAGAGTGCCGAAGCTCTCGACGTACTTGACGCCATGGTAGCTCGGATCGGGCTCGGTCAACTCGGGGTAGCGGCCGTTGGTCCAGTCGAATCGGCCGGAATCGACAATCGCCCCGCCGATGCTGTTGCCGTGGCCGCCGATGAATTTGGTGCAGCTATGGACGACGATGTCAATGCCGTGCTCGAACGGTCGCAAGAGGATCGGCGTGGTGACGGTGTTGTCGCAGATCACCGGCAGGCCGTGCTGATGCGCGACGGCGGCGATCTTCTCATAGTCCAGAATATCGTTCTTCGGGTTTCCGATGCTCTCGATGTAAATCAGCCGCGTGTTGCTCTTGATCGCACGGGCGAAGCTCTGCGGGTCTTTGGGATCGACAAACGTCACCTGGATGCCCAGCTTGGCGAACGTCTGACTGAAGAGCGTGACCGTACCGCCATAGAGCGAGTTCGAAGAGACGATGTGGCCCCCGGCGCCGCAGATATTGAAGATGCTCACGTAGATCGCCGATTGGCCGGAGCTCAGGGCCAGCCCGCCGACGCCCCCTTCCAGGGCCGCCAGACGCTTTTCCAGGACATCGGTGGTCGGATTCATCATCCGCGTGTAGATGTTGCCGAACTCCTGGAGCGCAAACAATCGGGCCGCATGATCGGTGCTCTTGAACTGGTAACTCGTCGTCTGGTAGATCGGCACCGCCCGGCTGAGCGTGTCGGAATCGACTGTCTGTCCCGCATGCAGCGCCAATGTCTCCAGATGATGCCCTTCTTGTCCCATCCAGTATCCCCTTGCATTGATGGTTCACCGCTATTTGTCATCCTGAGCGAAGCGAAGGATCTGGGCGGCGAAGTAGAACTTGCTCCCGATACAATAGACCTCTCTTCTTCTTTGCCCAGATGCTTCACTTCGTTCCGCATGACAAAAGAACGATCTGTCCCTATTTCTCCGGCAGGACCTCGACCATTCGTTGCAGCGAGCGCACGGCCTTCCTGCGGATCTCTTCCGGCACTTCGACCTGGAATTGCAGGTTGGCCAACGAGGCCAGGACCTTCTCCAGCGTCGTCTTTTTCATGTTGGGGCAAACGCCCCGGGTACCGGCCGGGATGAATTCCGCGTCCGGCCGGACCTTCTGCAGCGGATGGATCATGCCGACTTCCGTGGCGACGATGAAGCGCTGCGCCGGACTGTCTTTGACAAACCGGATCATCTGACCCGTACTCAACAGCGCGTCCGCCAGGTCCTTCACCGGCTCGGTGCACTCCGGGTGAGCGATCACGACGGCATCCGGGTGCTGTTTCCTGGCCTGCCGGATGTCCTCGTCGGACATGAGCACATGTGTCGGGCAGTAGCCGGGCCACAGGATCAAGTCCCGCCCGGTTTGCTTCTCGACGAACTGGCCCAGGTGCTGGTCGGGCACGAAGATGATCGGGCGACCCTTCGGCAGCGACTGCACCAAGGCGACCGCGTTGGCGCTCGTGCAGCAATAGTCGCTTTCGGCCTTCACGTCCGCCGTGCTGTTGACGTAGCAGACCACGAGCGCCTCCGGGTGCTTTCGCTTGAGGCCGCGCAACTGCTCGCCGGTGATCATATCCGCCATCGGACAGCCCGCCCACCGGTCCGGCAACAACACCATCTTGTGCGGCGAGAGGATTTTGGCGGTCTCTGCCATGAAGCGGACGCCGCAGAAGACGATCACGTCCGCGTCCGTCTTGGAGGCTTCGACGCTCAAGCCGAGCGAATCGCCGCAAAAGTCGGCCAGATCCTGGATCTCGGGCAATTGATAGTTGTGCGCGAGGAGGACGGCCCGGCGCGCGGCCTTCAGATCGCGAATCTCGTCCACCAGCCTCTGGTCCGGCGTTTTTCCCACGGCGGCTACCTCTTCTTCCTGCCGGTCTCGTGCTTGCGGTACACGAGGTCGGGGTTGGGGCTGGCGACGGTCACGCCGGGCGGCACCGACTCCTTGATCCAGGTGTTGCCACCGATGACCGCCCCTTTGCCGATGGTCACGTCGCCGAGAATCGTGGCCTCGGCGTAGATCGTCACATCGTCCTCAATCGTCGGGTGGCGTTTGCCGCCCTTGATGATCCGGCCGCGCTGGTCGCGCCGGAAGCTCAGCGCCCCCAAGGTCGTGCCCTGGTAGATCTTGACGTTATTGCCGATGATTGTGGTCTCCCCGATGACCACGCCCGTGCCGTGATCGATGAAGAAATTGCTGCCGATTTTCGCCCCCGGGTGGATGTCGATGCCGGTCCGGGAGTGCGCGCACTCGGACATGATCCGCGGGATCAGCGGCACCGCGCGAATCCACAACTCGTGTGCGATGCGGTAGGTGGCGATCGCGGTGATGCAGGGGTAGCTCATGACGATCTCTTCGTAGCTCTTGGCGGCGGGGTCGCCCTCGAAGGCCGCCCGCACATCCCCCTTGAGTTGCTCGCGCATCCGCGGCAGTTGGGCCAGCAGTTCCTCCGTAACCTTCTCCGCCATGCTCGTGCAGTCGCAATGGCGGCAATTATTGATCCGGCATTGGTACTGGTAGGCGCGATTGACCTGCTCCACGAGCGCCACGTAGATCTGGCTCAGGAGATCGCCCACGATGTACCGGACGTTGGACTTGGTCACCGCCTTGTTGCCCGTGTGGCCTGGAAAGAGCACCTCGAAAAGCAAGGCGAGCACTTGGACGATCTGCCCGCGGACGGGCAGATTGGCCGCGTCGATGAAATTGATGCCCGAATCGCCGTGGTATGTCGCCGTGATCCGGTCGATCAGCTTTTCGAGCCTGCCGTTGGTGAACTTCTTCTTTGCCATCGCGAAATTGAAGGCGCGCCCGCTCACGCCGTTTCCGGCTCGGGCAGATTGCTGAACAATTCGGTGGAGATATAGCGCTCGCCCGTGTCGCAGATGAACGTCACAATCGTCTTGCCCTCGTTCTCGCGGCGTTGCGACAGTTGCATCGCGGCCCAGACATTGGCTCCGGCGCTGATCCCGGACAGGATCCCCTCCTGCGCGGCCAGCCGCCGCGCCGTCTCCAGGGCATCCTCATTCGAGACTTGGATGATCTCGTTGACGAGATCAACCCGCAGGACCTCGGGAACGAAGCCCGCGCCAATGCCCTGGATCTTGTGGCGTCCCGGCTTGCCGCCCGACAGGACGGCGGAGTCTTTCGGCTCCACCGCCACGATCTGGACCGAAGACTTCCTCTTCCGCAGCCCCTCGGCGCAGCCGGTGAGCGTGCCGCCGGTGCCGACGACGGAAACCAGGATATCCACCCGGCCGTCCGTATCGACCCAAATCTCCTCGGCGGTCGTCTCCCGATGCGCCTGGGGATTGGCCGGGTTCTTGAACTGCTGGAGCATGAGGGCCTTGGGGTTGCGGGCCACGAACTCCTCGGCTTTTTCGATGGACCCCGCCATGCCGCGTTCCGCGGCCGTCAGCACGATACGGGCGCCGAAGATCTGCAGGAGCTTGCGCCGCTCCAGACTGGCCGACTCCGGCATGAACAGCACCAGGGGAATACCCTTGGCCGCACAGAGAGACGCCAGCCCGATCCCGGTATTTCCGCTGGTGGGCTCCACCAGCACGGTACCCGGCTTGAGATGCCCTTGCTGCTCGGCCGCCTCGATCATGTACTTGGCAATGCGGTCTTTGACACTGGCGGCGGGATTCCGGGACTCCAGCTTGACTAGAATCCGCGCCTTACCGGAACCCAGCTTGTTGAGCCGGACCAACGGTGTACGCCCCACCGTCTCGGCAATGTCCTCGAACACGGCGCTCATAGTCGTCTCCCCAACCTCAGATCTGGTATTCTGCGGCGTGTGCCCTGGCCTTGCGCACCATGTCGGCCAGCGTCTGGGCACTCAGGACCCCCTGAATCGCAGTCTCCACCTCCATCCACAACTCGCGCGCCACACAGTCCGAAGACCGTTTGCAGCAGTCCTCATCTTCCGTGCACTCGGTCGTGCTCACCGGCCCTTCCAGGCACCGGAAGACATCGCTGAGCCGAATCTCGTCCGCCGACCGCGCCAAGGTATAGCCTCCCTTGGAGCCTCGAACACTCCGCACGAATCCCGACGAGCGCAGTATACTCATCAACTGCTCCAGATACTTGACCGAGATGTCCTGCCGATCGGCGATCGCCTTCAATTGCAGGGGCCGCTTGCCCTCGTGCTGGGCCAACTCGATGATCGCCCGCATGCCATACCGTGTCCGCGTGGAAAGCTTCATTACTTGAAATCTCCTACTATTCCTACCAACTTACTATAGCACTTACAGGACAAACGCCGCGGGAGTTCAATCATTCCCCTGTAAGCAGGTGTGCATAGTACCTGTGTCGGCCGGACCCGTCAAGATTGTCTAACCCCACAGTAGGGGAAATCGGACCGGGCTTTTCAGACAATCGCTTGACCCCACCCGGTGGCGAGGCCGGTATTTAATGTCGTATCGTCTGTCGAGTGTTCGAAAAAGGGCCTCGGAAGCACGCAGATGGCTGAAGATGCTGAGAACCGAGCCGCCTTTACCATGAAAACGCGGTCAAAAATAGAACTGACCTACCGGAGATTGCTGGACGAGCCCCCGCCTCGGATGCCCATCCCCATCGCCCGCCGGGACTCCCTGGCGCAGACCAAGACCGCCCTCGACCAGGGGGTTCCGCAGCCTGCTTTGGACCACCTGATCCGGCTGACGGACGATACGGGGCTCCTGCAACATGCCCGCTTCACGATCCCCAATCGCGCCCATGGCTATTGCACCGACGACAATGCGCGAGGCGCGATCGCCGCGGTCAAGCATTACACTCAACATCACGACCCGCGTGTGCTGAAGCTCTTGGATACTTACCTCGCCTTCCTGATGCACGCCCAGAACCCCGACGGCACCGTCCATAACTTCCTGGATTTCAATCGGCGCTGGTGGGAGAATGAGCCGGCCCACGATGGTTTCGGCCGGGCCGTCTGGGCCTTGGGAACGGTCTTGGCCCACCCGCCCGCGCCCGAGTATCTATCCGTTGTGAAAGACTGCTTTGACCGGACTACCGGGCACATTCAGCGGCAATCCATCCGGGGCTTGGCGTACTGCATCCTGGGCCTGTGTCAGTATCTCCGGCAGTTTCCGGGGGTCCCGGACATCGAACACCACGTCGAGCTGGCGGCCGGGTCGCTGGTCTGCCATTACCGCCAAGCCCGCGCCCCCGGCTGGAACTGGTTCGAGAGGTCCCTGACCTATGACAATGCGGTACTGCCACACGCCTTGTTTGTCGCCGGCTTGACGTTGGGCCGCGGCGAGTTCATCGAGGTCGCGACCCAGACAACCGAGTTCCTCCTGGAAACCACGCTGCACGGCGACCGCTTCAGCTTCATTGGTACCCGCGGCTGGTACGAGCGGGGCAAAATCCGTGCGGCCTTCGATCAGCAGCCGGTCGAGGCCGCGGCCATGGTGATGGCGCTGCGGGCCGGGTACGATGCGACCAAAGAGGTCCGCTTCCTGAGCCTCCAGCGCCTCGCCTTCGACTGGTTCCTGGGCGCCAATGACTTGGGTGTGGCGTTGTACGACCTCCGCACCAAGGGCTGCTCCGATGGGCTGATGTCCGCCGGCGTCAATGGCAACCAGGGGGCGGAAAGCTTGGTCAGCTTCCTGCTGGGCCTCCTGTCGATCACGGAAAGCCATGCGCCGAGCGAGGTCGAGGGCCAGGTAGCCGAGCCACGGTAGAATTGCGGATTGCGAATTACCGCAAGACACCTGCCAGGAGTCCGCAATCCACAATCAGTGCCCGCCTTCCACTATCCATTTCCACTGCACGCCCCTACAATGAGCCTGATGAAGGTCGCCAGCTTCAACGTCAACTCGATTCGGGCCCGGCTGCCGGTAGTCATTTCGTGGTTGCGAGACCGCCGGCCCGACGTCCTCGCGATGCAGGAGACGAAGGTCCAGGAGGAGAGTTTTCCCAGAACCATCTTTGCGGAGGCCGGCTATGCCTGCGTCTTTCGCGGGCAAAAGAGCTACAACGGCGTCGCTCTGGCCGCCACACGTGAGATCACCGATGTCGAGTTCGGCCTGCCCCAAGAGCCTCGCGACGAGGCCCGCTTGCTGAAGGCCCGCTTCGGAGACCTGGTCCTGGTCAATACGTACGTCCCGCAAGGATTCCTGGCCACCTCCGAGCGGTTCCAGTACAAGTTGGATTGGTTGGCGCGGCTTCTCGACTACTTCCGCACGAACTTCCAGCCCTCGGACCCGATCCTGTGGGTGGGCGACCTGAACGTCGCCCCGCTGCCGATCGATGTGTACGATCCGGCGGCCCTGCTCGGTCACGTCTGCTATCACCCGGCCGTGCGCGAGGCGCTGGAGCAAATCGTGCGCTGGGGATTCACGGACGTCTTTCGGATGCACTGCCAGGAAGCGGGCCAATACACCTACTGGGATTATCGCATGAGGGGTTCCTTCCGGCGCCAGCGCGGCTGGCGCCTGGATCATATTCTGGCCACGAAGCCTTTGGCCGAGAAATGCACCGCCTGCTACATCGATGTGGAGCCTCGCCTCGCCGCCCACCCCAGCGACCACACCCCCATCGTCGCCGAGTTCGACTGGTAAGCAGCAGCAAGGCGCTACTTGATGTTGACGGAGTCGGTACCGGCGAAGTAGGTGCCGTCCTTGAGCCGGCCGACGACGGTCACTTGGGCCACGCCGTTGGCGGGTATCGCCGTCATCAGGTCTGCCCGGTTGAAGCGGGCCAGGACGAGAACCTGGCCGTGGAACCACGGGAACACGGATTGTGCCGCCGCCTTGATGTTGCCCGGCAGCAGCAACAGCGGTTGTGTGGTATCGAAGTCGCTGGTGCGCTTGCCCTTCGGCAGAATGACCAGAGCCTGGATCGGCACACGGGTCCGCCGCACCATTTTCTTGGGAGATACCATCGCCTGCGTGGCGATGGGCCGCGCGACACGGGCGCGCACTTCATCCGGCGCCGAGTCGAGTTTCCCATCGTTGACGATCAGCGTAAAAATGTGCTCGCCCAGCGGCAGGTCCAGCGTGAACTGCGGCAGCGAGGACACGAGCACGCCGGCCCGGTACCAGGCATAGCTCAGCGGCCGCCCCTCGGGGTCCGAAGAGCGGTGTGCATCCAATGCCACCGTGCCTTTATCCCCCTTCAGCAGAAAGCCGGCCACATCAGGACCGGCGTCGGCGATCGGCGGATCGTTCCTCAGCTCATAAGCCCCCATATCCACCTGCAAGCCGGAAAAGCGAGGTTGTCCTCTGCCTGAGTCCATTTCCGG
>JAMCWO010000109.1 GCA_023481165.1 Planctomycetota bacterium
ATTGTGGATGCTGGAGGCAAAACTACAGGATCAAGACGAGCAACAGGGAGTTGCCAAGAAACTCAAGAGTGCGTAGGATTCACCGTGGAGTGGCCACCGCGCCTTCAACTGAGAACGGGACAACTTCCCGGTTTGTCCCAATCCGCAATCCGAAATCCGCAATTCATCCGGCCCGCGTCTTCATGACTCTTGCTTCCGCTTTCCAATCATGAATCGTAAACACTGTCATTCCCGCGGAGGTGGGAGGTGGGAATCATAATTCATAAATCTGAGGGGTGTCCCTCTACTCTTGCTCCGTGTTGCAGGAATCGTGACGGAATTCTGTGCGCGTGAGACCTCTGAGAATCGCGCAACTCCTTGTGCGGGAAGGAATAAAGAATTTTTAGCTCGCCGGGTGTTTCACCTTTTGAACTGTTGCACAAACGCGATCATTCGGAGCGGGGCGGAAGCAAGCCTGAGCGAAGCCGAACGGGACGCACAGAGCGTCAAGGAGAACCAACCCATAGAAGGAAACCGCAGATGAACGCTGATGAACGCCGACGGGACAGGGAGGACAGCCGCCCTCGGCTGTCAGGACGACCGGCTGGCGGCCACCGACAACTGCTTTTCAACCGCAGATGAACACTGACGAATGCTGATGGACCCAGCCCGGTCTCGGGCTACGCCTGCGGCCGGAACCAATGCGTTTAGCGCTTTACGGGTACCAGCGGGGAGATTGTGAAGAAAACCAAGCCCAAAGGTGCTTCATGGATTACTCCGCGTCCCCGCGTC
Organism: Planctomycetota bacterium; assembly: GCA_023481165.1. GTDB lineage: Bacteria > Planctomycetota > Phycisphaerae > Sedimentisphaerales > Anaerobacaceae > PLanc-01. Next base: position 772 of record JAMCWO010000109.1, read on the forward strand.
CCTGCGCGAGACCCAAGTCCTTTTGTTTACTCTGGCCCTCCCGCGAAAGAGGCCCGCGACCGTCCCTTCGACAGGCTCAGAGGCTGTCCCGAACCGGGCGAGAGAACTGGCTGGACCACGACTGGTCATGAATGGCCGCGAAATCCTCGCGGAATTCCCCAATTATGGGCGTCACGACTCCCAAAAAAGTACTTGGCACCTTAAGTTCTCCCTCGGACCCGTGGGAATTCCAATAGGACATGGCCCGGTTGATTCTCACTCAATAACGATCACAGCGTTGTTGCCGATTAGAGAGGCACCATCCCACTGGAACCACATTTGACCATCTGGGAGATAGGTGGTGGTTCGCCCGTCCGGCTGAATAATGACTCTGAACCCTCTATAGAACATGTCGAGTCTGTCGACCGCCAATTCGTTCGGCGGAACGTGTCGCATTCGAAACGCGATTTCCCCATGGGCCCGATGAACCTCAAATTGGTTTCCCGTGCATTCGATGTCCCAATTGGCGATGAAGCCGTGCCACTCATTCTCGACAATTCTGCAGGTCTCCCGTCCTTCTCGGTCATAGAACAGCGCGCTGATTCTAAATGGGGCCCCTGATTTCTCCGGCCTATCTACTGCGAATAGAGGCTTTCCAAAAGCCCTAATTATGGTAGGGTTGCCTACGAGGAGGGAATTGCCGAAGTGGACAATCGGGAACTGCCCGCCAATGTCAAGCTTGAAATGGGAAGATCCCTGCTCCAAGCATCTTGGGGCCTTTGTCTTCTTTCTTATGGTGTCATCTGAGAGCAATCCCTTTGTGGCATTGGAGTGACACTCTGCACAGAGAAGAGTGATTCCCTTAGGATCATGTTTTTTCGCATCAGCATACGGCGGGTCAAAGTGATGATATGTGTAAACAGTGGCACCACAAACTACGCAGCCAAAACCACTTCTCCGTCTAACCTCCCTTTTTATTGGGTTGGGAATCTGGCGAGGAAGGCCATGCTTATTGAACTCCCCCTGCAGCTTGCGATTTGGCATCTCACGCTCTCTGTTGATCCACGAGACTTATACCTCTGAATCGGAACTCCGGGGACAGCACACTTGATTCCCGACACGTCGCAGGGCATAGGCCTCTGCCCGGGTTACGCCTCTGACCCGTTGGAGCCCACCGCCAGCAGCTTCGCTTGCACGGATTCCATGATCGTGTCGCGAAGGAACGAACTGGCCTTGAGTATCTCAATGCCAATCAGTTCTCCTTTGTCGTTCAGCTCCGCCGTAACGTTGGGGCTCAACTCGACACTTTGTGCCTCAGGTCCTTCATTGACGACCAGATGCAGAACATCTTCTTTTTCAAAATAGACTAAATGGGGCTTACTCATGAACGAACCTCCCGGTCTGAACTCGGAATGCGATCTGTCGGCGCGTGGTCGCATGGACGGTTATGGGGGTTAGCACTTCGTTGCCTGTATCATACGGGACCAACACCAGTGTCTTTCTGCAACGACCGACGGCGATCCGACGATCTGTTGCCGTATCCACATACCTTTCCGTGGAATGCTTGACGATCTCTTCGATCCTGTCGAGGTCGAATCCTCGCAGTGTCGCTCTGTACCTGAAATATTCGGTCCAAGCAACCTCCATTGCGCTGGCATTCCTCCCATGCGTATCGGTTAGATCAGAACATCATCCTGAGTCTAAGCCGCTCGGACTGGACTGTCAATTGCCGTATCGGGAGGAATCAAAGAGGTCCGGTACTTCTTCGGGGGACATCCGCACGGAAATCGGCGTAATCTGCAGATTGCCGCGCTTCGCTCGCAATGACATGTCTGCGGCCAAGGAGTTGTAGTCGGTAGCCTGTAGCCTCTTGATTGATGATCTATGCTTGATAATCGATGATTTTCTCAGTGGTCTCCGTGTCCTCCGTGGTTCAGCGGGTTTCCTTCTGTGATTCGGCTCCTCTTGGCGCCCTTTGCGTCTCGGCGCGAGGCTCTTTCCGGTCCGCCTGGGTCTACGCCTCCTTTCGCCTTTTTGCGTTTCTTTCGGCTAAGTGCAGTCTTGGCTCCGGCCGGACCTGCGCAGAAAATGGGGCACCACTTCGGAAAGATGCTCCCATCAGCCCCTGGGGAACAATCGCAAGCGGTGCCCCGATCATCCCTGACAGCCGCTCAGTATGACAGGGAAATCCGATTCTATCTATTGTGCCAACTACGTATTTTGGCCGCGTTTTTTGATTTTGTGGCGGTATTGCTGCAAGTGGAGCCCTCCGGTGGCCGATGTGCCGGACATGACGATAATGGGTCCCAAACGCGATTCTTCGCGTCTGAGGACCCGCTCATTGGCTGGGGTCCGGAGTTCGCTCCAGAGGTTTCTCCGGACCCTCTTTCTTTTCCGGCCGTACTTCCCGCCCGTCAACCGGCCGCCCCATCACGCCATTCCTGCAAGCCAGTAGGGGCAACCCCCCCCGTGGTTGCCCTTTTGAAGACGGGCAGGAACGGGGGCCTGCCCCTACGAACCGCCGTCAAACCCGGACAGGTCGCGGGCCGTATTTCTTGGGGGGAGATTTGCGTTGGAAAAGCGTATTATTGCGGAGAGATTGGCCCATGAGAGATTTGCAGCCTGTACGGGCGAATAATCATTCGCCCCTACTATCGGTGGGGGTGCGCGGCAAGACCGAAGCGATTGCGGCGGTCGAGGGCGGCGCCCATATCGTGGATGTCGAATACCCGGCGGCGGCCCTGGGTACGCCGTACCCGCTCAATATCCTGGCGGTGCGCGAGGCGGCGCCGGCGTCGATCCCGGTCGCCACCAATATCGGCGGCGAGCAGCCGGGGCGCTCGACGGCCTGCCAGGCGGCCTTGGGGGTGGCGCTGGCGGGGGCGGACATCATCAAGCTGGGCTTGGCGAAGATGCCGCTGGGCGAGGCGCAGGAGTTCGGGCCGGCCCTGGTCCGGACGGTCAAGAAGTGGTTCGCCGCCAAGAAGTGCGTGCCGGTGCTCTTTGCGGATGAGCGGCTGGCCCGCTGGTACATCGACCCGATCAAAGATGGTCCGGACTTGGCAGACCACATGAGAGCCGATGGGCTGCTGATCGATACGTATGACAAGGGCATCGGCATGGGGCTGCTGGATTACTACAAGTTGGGGGACATTGAGGAGTTCGCGGCGAGATGCCATGAGAGGGGCTTGGCCGCGTGGGTGGGCGGCAGTATCAGCAAGGAGGAGTTGCCCAGCCTATGGGAGGCGGGTGTGGACACAGTGTGCGTCCGTGGGGCCGCATGCGAGCCGGGCACCGGCCCGGGTCGGTTCGGCCAGGTGAGTGCGGCGCTCGTGAGAGAACTCGTCGCCACGATACCCGCCGCCGGCAGGTTCCGCGCGAACGCCGCTCGTTTGTAGTGTGCTCGTAAGAGCATAGTAGTATGGGCAAGATGCCCATGCCATTAAACGCCTTACGGCGTCACTACAAACAGGAACTGACCTCCTATTAGAACGTGTAGGAAAACGTGTCGCGGACATCTTGTCCGCGGAAATGCGAGGCCAAGATGGCTTCGCTACGCGCGGGCGGGACGCCCGCGACACGACAGATGACGGTCTTTACACCCGTTCTTAGTCCGTTTCGCAAGTTTTGCACATCCGGGTATTCACCTGCCCTGCATTATCAACTACAATCGGGACATGTTTGAGAAGCATGATCGGAAAGGATATAAGACCGCGCTGCCGGGAATCCGGAGGAAGACTCTGTGTTACGGCGCGCGGACCCTCATGGCCGAATTTGTCCTGGAGCAAGGCAGCGTATTGCCTCTGCATTCTCACCCCCATGAGCAGATCGGCTATCTCGTCAAAGGCCATATCTGCCTCAAGGTCGGCGCGAAGGAGCACGATGTCACAGCCGGCGATAGCTGGTGCGTTCCGAGCGGCGTGGAACACGCGGCCCAGAGTCTGGAAGATTCCATCGCGGTGGAAGTCTTCTCGCCCGTCCGCGCGGATTACCTGCCGGCCACCCCGGGTGCGCCATCGCGAGGTTAGGCGAAGGCGGGCTCCTTTGCCGGCGTTGGCGTCCAATCGACCAGCGCCGCCCAGTCGGCCAGAGTCGTCGGCTGGATTCCTGACTCCTCGGACAGCTTCTTGATGTTGGCGTCATAACCCACGGCGTCGAACCACTCGAGCATCATGGCGTAATCTTCGCTGGACTTGCGGACCTCTTCGATGGGCGTCGGGACAAATTCGATCTTCCTGCCGGCGGCCGCTCCGATGATCCTGGCCGTCTCCGGCATGGTGTGGGCATCTCCGGCGATATCAATGGCACGCCCATTCAGGGCCTCGTGATTATCGAAAGCCCACGCGCCGTACTTGCCGATGTCCCGGACGGCGATCATCTGGAGCACGGTGGCGGGCTTGATTCCCACTGTCAGCTTCCCTTCATCGAGGCCCGGCTTGAACCAGGGCGTCAGGAAATTCTCCATGAAGAACACCGGTCTGACGATCGTGTAGGAGGGGAAATCCAAGCTCCGCACCGTCTCTTCCACGCGCCACTTGTTTTCGAAGTGAGGGATTCCCGTGCTCCGGTCGGCCGAGCCGACGGAAGAGTAGACGAAATGCTGCACGCCGGCCTCTTGGGCGATGCGGGCGAGCCGCTTGCCCTGTTCCTCCTCTCTTTCCACCCCCGCCTCCCACGTGTTCTGAAGGGAGAACACCCCCCATACGCCTTTGACGGCCTCCGCGAGGGAGGTCGGATCGTCCAGATCGCCTCGGACAACTTCCGCGCCGAGTTCCGCCAGCCCCTGTCCTGCTTCGCCCTCGGGGTGTCGGGTCATGGCTCGGACGCGATAGCCTCGGGCCAGCAGTTCCCGCGCGACGGATCCACCTTGCTTGCCCGTAGCCCCGGTTACCAGGATGTCTTCGCTTTCGGTCATCTTTGCTCTCCTCAAAGAAAAGGTCCAATGAACGTTCCTCGGTATATGCCTGGCTGGGCACGGTGCCCCGCAGGCACATCCTGTACTCTCCTGTACGCTGATGTCCGGCAGGGGTGCGTCGGCACGCCGCTGCCCCGCGCGGTGGATGAACGGCAATGCCAAAGGATGGACCAAGCTGCGGTAGGGGTTGTTATCGGACTGGCTTGGTATCCGGAACTCGTTGATCGCTGAGGCGCCCCAGATCGACCTACGGGGCCGGGACCAAGCGCGAGAATCCATTCGCCGGATAGAAACGAGGGGTGCTGCTCTGGATTCTGCCGCACTCTTAGAAGTGCGGGGGGCCTTCCCAGCAGCACCCTCATCTTAGGGCGAGCCACACGCCCTGCTGTTGATGAAAAAAGATGAAAGATTTTTGACGAAGTGCGGGGGACAGGGGCGGGTGCCATGCTTACCCTTGCGTAAGCATGGCCACACCAGTGCAGAAGCGCAGACGCGGCACCCAGCCTTGACCTGCACCAAAGTCACCCCGGACGATTATAATTTGGATAAATCCTTGACACGAGCGGCCCCCTTGTGTTAAACTGGGTAACTTGAATGACACTGAGGTCGGGTGCGGGCCCGTGCGCGAGTTGCGGTTCGGAAAGGTCGCTGTTTTGTCACGGACCGCACGGCAAGGAGCACTGCGGGAGGGGCCATGGGAAAGCCGTCCAGCGGGTCGACGCATCCACCGGATACGCCGACGCATCAGGGTCGGACAGGGGGTTGCGACTTCATGTGGTCTGTGTTCGAGTCGAAATCGTACGTTCAGGCTTCATCAAGAAATGAGGGGTAGGGTATGGCAAGCGTAATCAGAAGGCATGCGCGGGGTCTTGTGGTGGCCGCAGCGGTCGTTGCGATCGCCTCAATGGCCTACGGCGACAGTCCCATCGAGCTCACGAACGGTGTGCCGATCGCCGGCCTGTCCGGCGACGCCGGCAGTCAGGTGGACTACAAGATCGTCGTTCCGCCGGGCCAGGGTGAGCTGGAAATCAGCATCTCGGGCGGGACCGGCGATTGCGATCTTTACGTCCGATACGATCAGCCGCCTACGTACAGCGCCTACGATTACCGGCCGTACGTGTGGGGCAACAATGAGACCGTCACGATCACCAACCCCGCCGCCGGGTCCTGGTACATCATGCTCCGCGGCCGCAACGCCTATAGCGGCGTCACCCTGATCGCCAGCTATGAGCCTGCCGTCCCGACGGAGCTGGAAAATGGGGTGCCCCAGACCGGCATCTCCGGCGGCCATAACAGCGACCGGCTCTACTACATCGACGTTCCGGCCGGCCAGAACAGCTTGGAGGTCAACACGTGGGATGGCACCGGGGACGTTGATGTGTACGTCAAGTTCGGATCGGCTCCGAGCGAGTTCGATTACGATGACGATGCGTATGGTATCGGCACGGAGCAGGCGGCAAGCATCAGCAGTCCGGCGGCCGGAAGATGGTACATCGTGCTTCACACGTCCTATCATTACAACGATGTGTCGCTCCGGGCGGTCTACGGCACCAGTGGACCGGCGGAAAGCGTCATGGACGATGTCGTGATCCCGAACCTGTCCGGCGCCCTGGGCAGCGAAACCCTGTACGTCATCGATGCGCCCAATCGCGACGGCGGCCTCGATTTCCGCATCTACGGCGGCACCGGCAATTGCGATATGTACATCAAGAAGGGGATGCGGCCCACGACTTCGGACTATGACGACCAGCAGACCGGTCCGGGCAACAGCGAGAGCGTCTTCATCTCGACCAGCAACCTCGGCGGACCGTGGTACATCCTGCTGGTGGGGACGGAGGCGTACAGCGGCGTAACGCTGCAAGTGCATTTTGTCCCCTCGTCTGAGCCCCTCCCGGAGCCCGGCCCGAAACCGGACGAAAAGGTGACGCCGCTGACCCCGGGCGTTCCCGTCCCGGACCTGGCCGGCAAGGCGGGCAGCGCGCTGTACTTCAAGATCGATGTGCCGGACTACGTCAAGACGCTGACCATCAAGATGTCGGGCGGCACCGGCGATGCCGATCTGTATATCCGCAAGGGCCAACTGCCGACCACCACGGAGTAGGACTACCGGCCTTACCGCACGGGCAACGACGAGGAGGCTGTCATCACGAAATTCCTCACCGGCACGTGGTATATCATGATCCGGGGCTACCAGCCCTTCTCCGGCATCACCCTAGTGGCCACGTTCGACACGAGCAGCCCCGACGGCGTGGTCGCCCTGACCAACGGTGTGCCGGTCACCGGCCTGGCGGGCTCGGCGGGCAGCGCGACGTTCTTCAAGATCGAGGTGCCGGCCGGCCAGACCCAGCTCGAAATCGCGATGTCGGGCGGCACGGGCGACGCCGATCTCTACGTTCGCCTCGGCGCCCAGCCGACGACCAAGGAGTGGGACTACCGGCCCTACCGGCTCGGCAACAAGGAGGCGGTCACGATCGACGATCCCAAGGCCGGCACGTACTACATCATGATCCGGGGTTACATCCCCTACGCCGGCGTGACGCTCCAAGCGACCTACGGACCGCAGGGGGGCGAGCAGATCAAGGTCCTTGAGAGCGAAGTGCCCGTCACCGATCTGTCGGGCGCCACGGATAGTGAGACGTTCTTCAAGATCAACGTCCCCGCCGGCCAGGCCCTCCTGCGCATCGAGATCTCCGGCGGCACGGGCGACGCCGACCTCTACGTCAAGAAAGGCGAGAAGCCGACGGCCAAGAGCTGGGATTACGCGCCTTATCTTCATGGCAACAACGAAGTCGTGGAGGTTCAGGACCCCGCCGCCGCGGCGTGGTACATCATGATCCGCGGCTATCAGGCTTATTCGGGCCTGACCCTGAAGGCCTGCTTCCACCCCGAAGAGGAGGAGTGCGACGACTGCGGCGTGATTATCATCTGGTAAGCGTCTTGGATCTATGCCGATCCGTGCGGCGCCGGCCGCCGCACGGATCGGAATCTAATCCCCATCGACCAGAGAGCGGAGGGCCGCCAGGTCGATCCGTTCGAGGGAATCGCACACCACATCCGCTCCGAAGAGTTCCCGCGCGGGCACGCTATTGGTCACGGCGATGCAACGGCTGCCCGCTGCTCCGGCGGCCTCGACCCCGCTGGGGGCATCCTCAAACACGACACACCGCCCCGGCGGCAGACTCATCCGCTTGGCGGCGGTCAGGAACAGTCCCGGATCGGGCTTCTTCTTCTTGACCTCGCTGCCGCTGACGTAAGCCATCCGCTGATAGGGCACCCCGGCCGATTCCAGGATCGCCTGGGACAACTCGCGGCTGGCCGAGGTCGCGATCGCCAGCCGGAAATTCGGATCGTCCAGCCCCGCCTGGATGAGCTTCAACACGCCCGGAAACGCCGGCAAAGGCTCCTGGTGCAGGGCCTCGATCAGATACCGCTCCCGCACCTGGGCGGCGACCTGCGCCTGTCCATCCGTCAATTCCACACCATGCGCCCTGGCCCCGGCCTTGACATACGCTTCGGCCCCGCGCCCGATCCCCGCTTCGAAGTCCCTGTCCGTGACACCCACCAGCCCGAACATGTCCTTCAGGACCCGGATCGTGACCCGCGCGTTGAGCGGCTCCGTATTCGCAATGACCCCATCCACATCGAAAATCAACCCGTACATGTGAGGCATAGCTTACTCATCCCTTCACACAGATCAGCGGTTCCAAGCGGGCGACTTTCCTGGCCAGGCCGGCGATTTCGGTGGCATTGACCACCGCCGTGACATCTTTATATGCGCCCGGCGCCTCCTCGGCAATGCCCCGCGGCGAAGCACCTTTGATGATGATCCCCTTCTGGGCCAGGTGCATGACGACGTCTTTGCCGTGCCAGCGTTTGGTGGCCTGGCTGCGGCTCATGGCCCGGCCCGCCCCGTGACAGCACGAGCCGAAGGATAGTGTCATGCCTTCCGTGGTGCCCGCCAGGATGAACGAGGCGGTCCCCATCGTGCCGCCGATCAGGACCGGCTGGCCGCTCGCCTGCAAGTCCTCCGGCAGCGAAGGGTGTCCCGGCCCGAAGGCTCGCGTCGCGCCCTTGCGGTGCACGTACAACTTCTTCTTGTGCCCATCGATCTCGTGCTCTTCCACCTTACAGGTGTTGTGCGAGACATCATACAGCAGCGTCAGGTTGGCCCGAGAGTAGATCTGGGCGAAGGCCTCCCGTGTCAGATGCATCAGCACTTGGCGATTCGCCAGGGCGCAGTTGATCCCGGCGCACATCGCCCCATAGTACTGCTTGCCCACCTCCGATTTGATCGGCGCGCAAGCCAGGTCCTTGTCGGCCAGCTCGATGCCTTCCTCTCGGGCTACCTTGATCATTTTGGCCAGGTAATCGGTCGCGATCTGATGGCCCAGGCCGCGCGAACCGCAGTGGATCATCACCATGATGTCATTGAGGGCGAGGCCGAAGGCCTTCGCCAGATCGTCGCTGTAAACCGCCGCGACCCGCTGCACCTCGAGATAGTGGTTGCCCGAGCCGAGCGTGCCGACTTCTTTCTCCTGGCGCTGCTTGGCATGATCCGAGACATACCTCGGCTCAGCGCCCAGCATCCGGCCGTTCTCCTCGATCCGCCGCAGATCCGCGCGATGACCATAGCCTTGCTCAACCGCCCATAAGGCGCCGCCTTGCAGCATATCGTCCATTTCCAGCGACGTGACCCGGAGCTTGCTTTCGCTGCCGACACCGGCCGGAATACGCCGGGCCAGCAGGTCGGCCAACTCCTTCTCGTTGCCCTTGATCTGATCGTAGGTGAGCCCCGTGTGCAGGGACCGCACGCCGCAGGAGATGTCGAAGCCGACCCCGCCCGCGGAGATGACGCCGCCGGCATCCGGATCGAACGCCCCGACGCCGCCAATGGGAAAGCCATAGCCCCAGTGGGCATCCGGCATGGCATAGGACGCCTTCACGATCCCCGGCAGGGCCGCCACGTTCGCCGCCTGCTGGTAGACCTGCTCGTCCATATCCCGGATCAGCCCCTCATCCGCGAAGATGATTATAGGCACCCGCATCTTGCCAAAGGGAGCGATCTCCCATTGGGCCTCCCCGCGCTTCTTCAGCTTCTCAGCGAACATTCCTTTGCTCCTCACATGCAATCAAATCCGAAATTCGAAGCACGAAATTCGAAACAAATCCAAATGACCCAAGTTCAAATGACAGAAACGCTGTCGCCGAGCGGCGGCCTGTTTCGAATTTTGGGATTCTGAACATTCGTGCTTGTTCCGAAATTCGGTATTCGGATTTCGAGTTTCCGCGCCTCGCGGCTACACATCCACGATACACTGGGCGATCCAGGTGCCGTCGCTTTGCCGCTCGGCTTTCAGGTCCGCATAGGTCGCGGCCTTGACCTCGACGGCCGGTTCATGCCGGGCAACCTCGACCGGCTCGCCCCACGCCCTGGCCTTGATGCCTCCTTCGATGGCCTCGATCTCGAACCGGCTGAACAGCATGCGGCGTGTATCCATCTCGTAGAGCAGCGAACTGAGCCAGCACAGAAAGAGCAGGTCATTGTCCTGTTCTTTGCACTCGATCTCCACAGCCTCCTTCGGCTGCACCTTCGCCAAGTCCGTAATGACCGAGGTCAGCGCCAGCGCCGCTTGCGCGAACGCCTCCTCGCGCGTGGCCCCCAGGCCGCGAACGCCGATATCCGACGGATGCGAATAGAGTTCCCAACGCGCTTCTGCCATAGATTACCCGGTCTTCCAGAATGCGGCACTCCTTGTATGCTAACCGAGGCGAACCCATGCCGGATAGGGTTTTTCCGCAATTCCGGACGCGGAGGCGGCATGGGCTTTCAGCCCATGAATCATCGGCAGGGCCTGCCCTGAGCGCAGCGAAGGGATGCCGATGCCACCAGCGTGCCCAACTCCGCCATGCCCTCCGACGGGACCTCTCCCGGCACGACGAAGAGAAGAGGCGGTTCAGGGTGCGGGAATGGTGGGCCTTGTCCACACCTGGGGAGCCGCTGCATCGGACGCGTCGGTCCGTCTGTGAGTAAGATCACACGTGCCCGGAAGGCGAAGACACCGGGCACAGGCGGATGCGGATGGAATCAAGAAAGCGAAGCTCAGAATCTGACTCTTTCCGAAGGAATCCGCCTATGGGCCGTCTTCAAAACGGGTTCGGCCCATGAACCGCCTCCGGAGAACGGCAGAAGAGGACGCGACGTGGTTGGGATGCTGGACTGGCGGTTGGAACGTGCGTAGCGTCCACGCCCCTGAACCGCCTCCGGAGAACGGCAGAAGAGGACGCGACGTGGTTGGGATGCTGGACTGGCGGTTGGAACGTGCGTAGCGTCCACGCCCCTGAACCGCCTCTTCTCTTTCCGGAGTTCGACGGTCCTGTCGAAGATCACAGGATTCAGGCGGTGGCTCACCCGCATCGCAGCGATCTTGTGTGCCTCAGTCTCAGATGTCTTGCAGACGACGACCAGCTTCGCCATGCCCGATGGCCCCCAGGCCATCATCTCCCGCGTCCGACGTACGCTCCAGGATCCAGCCACAGCCGGTACTTGTCGCGCGTCGAGAAGTTGGCGGGGGGCGTTTGCATGTTCTCACTGCCCACGACAAGACTATGCCCGTGCAGCCCGGTAATCCGAACTGCGGGATGGTTGTTGTGGTCGGGAGTCAGCCAGACGCAGTCCGGGCGCAGAGGGGTAATCGCCTTGGCCCACGGGGCCGCCTCGGGCCACCAACTCTCAATCGTGGCCCCGTAGGCCAATTCGTAGGCGTAATTCGGGTCGTACCTCCCGTTCAGAGTGTTCAGCCAGGTGCGCATGGCGTTGACGTCCACGTTCGCGCGCACGTACTTCCGGAAGGCCCGCGTAGACGTTTTGTAAGGCGGCCAGCCGAACCGCGTGAAAGGCAAGACAAGAAAGGCCACGATACCTATAGTCACCATAAGGCACATGGCCATGCGCCGGCCTAGGTCCCGGATGCGTTTGGGCCAGGGGAGCATCATCCGAATGACCAGCCCCAATGATAGCACCAGTGTCAGCAAGGCCAACACTAGGAACGCGATGGTCCACGACAGCGCAAGCTCCCGTTGAAGCCCCATCAGGTAGGCAGCGACATGGAGGAGAGCGAAGAAGATGGCATAGACCACAACGATCGCAGTCATGAGTGCCATGCGTGTCATCCGGATCACCAATCTTAATGATAGCACCAGCGTAAGTAGGATCAGCACGATGATCCACGACAGCACACCCATTTCGTCGGGCGCTGCCAAGTAGGCAATGACACGGAGGATAGCGAAGAGAATGGCATGGATCCCAACGATCTTGCTTAGGAGCACCGCGTCCGCGACGTACCAACGTCGAGCGGGTCCGTCTGCAGGATTCAGATCGAATCGTTTCTCGTTCATGTTCATGCCTCAATGGTCTACGCCAGAGAGCATGATAGTCGCATACTCACCCGCACGCAAGACCGCTCACTTGCCCAATACACTTCGATCAACTCACGGTTACGTTCGGAGTTCCGCCTTATGAGTTTTGACGAGCAATTTCGGTGATTCTTGGGTGCCACGGCCAAACTTGTTTGACCGTGTTCCATCGCACGCAGAGAACACGCTCAAGCCGCGCTTGGGCGTGGCACCCGGTCATCGATAGATCTTGATTACCGATCTTGTCTGTCAAAACTCATTAGGCGGGTCAGAGAGTCTTCCGGCGTAGCCGGCTCCGCGCCACGTGAGCGTGGGTTTGGTGGCATCGGCATCCCCCGCCTACGCGGGGGCAGGCTCTGCCGATGATTCATGGGCTGGAAGGGGACCCCCAACGCGGAATTTTGCGTTGGGGACCCCAAGCCCATGCCACGCAGAGCCGGCGCTTGCTGGCGGGACGAGACGCTGTTAGAATCGAGCGTCATAGCGGCGGGGAGAGCCTGCCCTGAGCCCTGCGAAGGGATGGGTGACTTTAGGTGACTCAAGAAAGGAGTACCGCGATGCATGCACGTTCGTCGGCATTGTTGTTAGCTTCCCTGGTTGGTCTCTTCGTCGGCGGATCGGCGGTTGCTGCCCCGTTGGCGACGATCACGGTCGAGGCGGGACAGTACGCACGGACCGATACGCCGGTCTCGGTGCCGCTGGCGTCGGTGCCACAGGCCATGGCGGGACAGGCGCTGTCGTTGCAGGAGGTTCGGGGTGCAAGTCGTGTCGCCGTGCCGGCGCAAGTTGAGCAGGGGGCGACGCCGAGACTGCACTGGATTCTCTCCGGCACGCTGGCCGCCGGACAGAAGAGGGTTTATGAGCTGGTCGCTGGCGACGCCCGGGTGGACCGGCAAGTTAAAGCCGTCAAGGGCGACAAGACCCTGGAAATCAGTATCGGGGATGCCAAGGTGATGCAGTACCACCATGCGATATCCCCGGCCCCGAAGGGTGTGGCCAAGGTGCCGGATGCGAAGCTGCCGCTGTATGACCACAGCGCGTTTATTCATCCCCTCTGGTCGCCCAAGGGCAATGTGCTGACCGATATTAACCCGCCGGACCATCTGCACCACATGGGCATCTGGATGCCCTGGACCCACACGACCTATGAAGGCAAGATGGTCGATTTCTGGAACGTCGGCGATGGCACCGGGACGGTCCGGTTCTCCAAGTACCTGTCCACGACCAGCGGCTCGGTTTACGGCGGGTGGCAGTCGGAGCAGGACCACGTTGCTCTCAAGACTTCCAAGGGCGAGCAGACCATTCTCAAGGAAGTCTGGGATGTGCGCGTCTACAATGTGGGCGGGCCGCAGAAGTACTGGCTCGTGGATTTCCAGTCGACCCAGCGGTGCGTGGCCGAGCAGCCTTTGGTTCAGGATGAATACCGCTATGGTGGGCTCGGCTACCGGGCGACCCGCCAGTGGAAGGGCCCGGAGGCGGACTACCTGACCAGTGAGGGCAAGACCCGCAAGGACGGCCACGGCACCCGGGCCCGCTGGTGCGACTGCTACGGCGAGATCGACGGCCAGTGGGAAGGCGTCACCTTCCTGGACAATCCCAAGAACTTCCGGTTCCCCGAGCCGATGCGGCTGTGGCCCGAGCCGACCAATTACCTGTTCTTCAACTTCTGTCCCTCGCAGTTGGGCGCGTGGGAGATGAAGCCGGGCGAGGACCACGTGTTCCGGTATCGCTGGTACGTCCACGAGGGCAAGCCCGATGTGGCCGAGATCGAGCGGATCTGGAACGACTACGCGAATCCGCCGCAGGTGACGGTCGAGGCCGTCCGGCCCGAGCAGGCCATTGTCCTGTTCGACGGCAAGGACTTCTCGCAGTGGCAGCCCGAGCGTAAGGGCGGCGAGATCGGCTGGAAGATCGCGGACGGCGTTATGCAGGTCGTTCCCAAGACCGGCAGCATCATGACCAAACGTGACTTCAGCGACTTCATTCTGCATGCGGAGTTCAAGACGCCGGACATGCCGGCGAACGTCAAGGGCCAAGGCCGCGGTAATAGCGGCATCTATATCCAGCGCCGCTACGAGTTGCAGATCCTTGATTCTTACGGCCTGGTGCCGAAGAACAATGACGGCGGCAGCATCTACACATTCAAGGCCCCCGACACCAACGCCTGCAAGAAGCCGGGCGAGTGGCAGAGTTACGACATCCTCTTTCGTGCCGCCCGCTGGGCCCAGAAAGACGGCCAGCCCGCCAAGATACAGAACGCCCGGATCACGGTTTTCCAGAACGGCGTGCTGATTCACGACAATGTCGAGGTGACGCGGAAGACCGGTGCCGGCCAGCAGGAAGGTCCCAAGCCCGCCCCGATCCTGCTCCAGGAGCACGGCAACGAGGTCAGCTTCCGCAACCTCTGGATCGTCCCCTTGGAGGGGTGATGACAACGGACAAGTTCGAGATTTGGGATGTGCACACGCACCTGTCAGGCGTGCCCGGGGACACGCCGGAGGCGCGGCTCGGCAAGTTGCTCGAATATGCCGACCGCCTGGGCATCGCGCGGCTGTGCGTGTTCATGGGGATGAGTTGGAGTGAAGATCCATCGCCCGAGGTCATGCGCCGGGACAATGATGATGTGCTGCGGGCGCTGCGTCGCTTTCCCGACCGCGCCTTTGGCTTCGTCTATCTGAATCCCAAACACACGCAGGCCAGCCTGGATGAGCTCAACCGCTGTGTGCGCGATGGCCCGATGGTAGGCGTGAAACTCTGGGTGGCTCAGCACTGCAACGAGCCGACCCTCGACCCGATCGTCGCGCGCGCCACGAAGCTGAAAGTGCCTGTGCTGCAGCACTGCTGGCAGAAGATCACCGGCAATCTTCCCGGCGAGTCCGTGCCCAAGGACGTGGCAGAACTCGCCGTACGTCATCCGGACGCCACGATTATCTGCGCCCATACCGGCGGCAACTGGGAACGCGGCATCCGCACGATCCGCCCGTACCCGCGCGTTTATGCGGAGCTGTGCGGCAGCGATCCCACGGCGGGCTTCACCGAGATGGCCGTGCGCGAGCTGGGCGCCCAGCGCGTCCTCTACGGCAGCGACGCAGGCGGACGCAGCTTCGCCTCGCAACTGGCGAAGGTGCTGGGGGCAGACATTCCGGATGCCGCGAAACGCCTCCTTCTCGCCGGTAATCTCAAGCGGATCTTAGAGCCCATTCTGCGCGAGAAAGGAATCTATCTATGAGGGCGTCTGAAAGGCCGGTTCCTCGTGGCATGGGCATCTTGCCCATGAATCATCGGCAGGATGCCGATGCCACAAAGACTCACGGGCAAGATGCCCGTGCCACTTTTCAAACACCCTCCGTGACGGGCGTGCAATCCACTGCTACCCTTGACCGCCGCGGCTTTCTCCAGATGGCCGCCGCTGCCACCGGCGTCGGGGCGCTGGCCGCGGCGCGCGGCGGGCAGGCCACTGTCACACCGGGAGGGTTAATTGACGTCAACACCTATCTCGGGCATTGGCCGCTGCGCCATCTGCCGGGTGAGGACACGGCCGATCTTGTGTCCCGGCTGCGCCGCCATGGCGTGGTGCAAGCGTGGGTCGGCAGCCTTGACGGTCTCCTGCACAAGGACATCGCCGCGGTAAACGTGCGGCTGGCGGACGAATGCCGCCGTCACGGCGATGGAGTGCTGGTGCCGTTCGGCTCGGTCAATCCGACGCTGCCCGACTGGCAAGATGATCTGCGACGCTGCGTTGAAGAACACCGCATGCCGGGCATCCGGCTGCACCCGAACTACCACGGCTACAAGCTCGACGACCCCGATTTTGCGAAACTGTTGCGGCTGGCGACCGAGCGCGGCTTGATCGTCCAACTGGCGCTGATCATGGAAGATGAGCGGACCATGCATCCGTTGCTGCGCGTCGCGCCGACGAGCGTCACAGGTCTGGCCGGCTTGGTGAAGCAAACGGCCGGTCTGCGGCTGGTGCTGTTGAACTCACAGGCGATCTTGCGGGGCAAGGCGCTGGCCGACCTGCTCGGCGCCGGTGAGGTTTGCATCGAGATCGCTACGCTGGAAGGCGTCGGCGGTGTCGCCAACCTCCTGGCTCAGGTGCCGCCCAACCGCGTGCTGTTCGGCTCTTACGCGCCGGTGTTTTACTTCGAATCGGCCTTACTGAAACTGCAAGAGTCGCCGTTAAGCGAGGAACAATTAGGGGCGATCCGCGGCGCCAACGCGCGGCGATTGCTCGCGAAAAACCATTAGAAGGTATTGGAGAAGTGGCACGGGCATCGTGCCCGTGGGCTTCGTGGCATCGGCATCCTGCCGATGATTCATGGGCAAGATGCCCATGCCACTTGGGAGGTGACTATGAGCCAGAATCGTTCTTCCCCATCGGCCCGGCCCGTCAGCGCGGTGTCCCGCCGGGAGTTTCTCGCCACGTCGTCGGCCGCCTTGGTTGCGGCGAACCTCGATGCCCCGCCGTCCACCGCCGCCCAACCCGCCGCGAAGCTGGCGCTCGACGGCGGCGCGAAAGCCGTGACGCAGAAGTGTTCTCTCGGCCTTCGCTGGGGTGAGCCCGAACGCGAGCGGCTGAACGCCATGCTCCAGCAGGACACCCTGTTCTACTGGAAAGGCCCGCAGACGACGCTCATGCTGGAGCGGTTCAAGGAAGTCTGCCCGGTGAAATACGCCCAGTCCTGCTCCTCCGGCACGGCGGCGCTGCACATCGCCGTGCTGGCGGCGGGTATCGGCCCGGGCGATGAGGTCATAACGTCGCCGATCACGGACATCGGCACGGTCATCGGTGTTCTCTACCAGCAGGCGGTGCCGGTCTTCGCCGACCTGGGCGCCAGTACCTACAACCTCGATCCGACGGACGTGGAACGCCGCATCACGCCGAAAACGAAGGCCATTATTGCCGTACATCTCTTCGGCAACCCCTGCGACCTGCACGCGCTGAAGACCATCGCCGACAAGCACAAGCTGGTGCTGATCGAGGACTCCTGCCAGGCGTGGGGCGCCAAGTTCCGCGGCCGGCCCATCGGCACCATTGGCGATATGACGTGTTTCTCCCTGCAAAACACCAAGCACATCACTTGCGGCGACGGCGGCGTCGTCGGCTCCAGCGACGAACGTTTCGGCCCGCTCCTGCAAAAGTACGGCGACAAAGGGTGTGACCGCATCAAGGGCGGCGGGTTCCACGCGTTCTCGACCAACTACCGCATGAGCGAGCCGCAGGCGGCGGTGGTCGCGGCGCAACTGACCCGGCTCGAAGCCATCGCCGCCAAGCGCGCCTGGCTCGGCAACCTGCTGACGGAGAAGATCTCGGGCCTGTCCGGTGTGATACCTCACCAAGTTCATCCCGAGGACCGTTGCGTCTATTGGTTCTACTACTTCCGGATCAAGCCGGAGGCGTTCCGCTGCGACCGCGCCCAGTTCGTCAAGGCGCTGGTCGCCGAAGGGGCGCCTTGCACGGCCGGCTACATCGCGGTGCCACTGCATCGCGAGCCGGTCTTCCAGCAGCACGGCTTCTTCGCCGGCCATTGGCCCGTGCGCGAGTTCGGCCTGACCACGATGGACTACACGAAGCACCAGACGCCCGAGGTGGAGGCCATCCTGAAAACCGGCATCCGCGTGGTGATCCACGAAGGCATGACCGAGGAATACATCGCCGGCGTGGCCGAAGCCATCCGCAAGGTAGCCCGGCACTATGCCGCGTGAACTCAGCTTCGTGTTCCAGTTCCTGCGGGCATTTACAGTCCGCCGCGAATTCGGTACAATTCGCGTATGAACCGGAAGGACTCTATGAAGCAAGTCAAGGTCATCATCGAGAAGCACTGCGATGGCTATGTCGCGTGCCCCGTGGGAGTCAAGGGAATCGTGGTGGGCGAGGGAGACATCTACGAAGAGGCCCTCAAAGATGTCCAGTCGGCCCTGAAGTTTCACATTGAAACCTTTGGGCCTGATGTTCTGGATGGCAAAGTATGACGACTGACACGCTCAGACTTTCAGACGAGTTGGAGATGCAGATCAAGGAGGCATTAGCTCCGCTGCATCCGGATAAGGTGATCCTCTTCGGCTCCTACGCTTGGGGCTCGCCGACCGAAGACAGCGATATTGATCTCTATGTCGTGACCCAAGATGACTTCTTGCCGGCCACTTGGAGGGAAAAACGCAATGTCGTCCGGGCCGTGTCGAATTGTATGCTGGACCTGCGGATGCGATATTCCATCGACCTGCTCGTGCACACCAAGCCCATGCATCGCAAGTTCGTCGAAATCGACAGCAGCTTCGCCCGCCAGATCATGAAGGAAGGGACCCGGCTATTGTGAAGCGAGCGACCAGCCAATGGTTGGAATCCGCCGAGATGGATCTTGGCAGTGTCGATCAGATCATCGAACGCGAAGATCTGACTCCCGTGGTGGCCTTCCATTCGCAGCAGTGCGTGGAGAAGTGTTTCAAGGCGGTGCTCGAAGAGCATTCGCAGAAGGTCCCCAAGGAGCACTCCACGTTGAAGCTTTACGGCTTGGTCCGGCAGTTGATCCCCTTGGATGCCGACGTGGAGATTCTGACGGATTTGGATGATCTCTACATCGAGTCCCGGTATCCCGGTGAACTCGGCCTGCTTCCTGACGGCAAGCCCACGCGGGCGGAGGCGCAACAGTTCTACGATTGCGCCAAGAGTGTCTATGAGCAGGTGAAGCGGTCATTGGATGCGCGCCAGCAGGATCCTTCGCCCGACAGGACCTAAGCTCATTGCTTGCGAGCCCCCGGCGAGCAGAGCGCGCCAGGTACGCCACCTCTTTCCTTCAGGCCTGTCTGCAGTCTACCCGCGTCCAAGAGCCCCCGAAAAAGTATGGCGTCCCCGAAATTCCCATGATGGTCAACCTGCCGGAAGGTTCCTCCCAGCCTCAAAGAGACGATATTCAATGTCGTCTTCACGCACGCCAGCCAGCGCCGCCCTCTCCCGGACCCTTTCCAGAAGGAGAACATAATTTCGCCAACACCATCCCGGATGGAAGTGGGGACCGACTTGTTCCAAATGGTTGAAGGCTCGCGCGACGAACTCATCGAGGATGATTGGGCGAAGCTCCGCACAGGCAGTCGCCTCATAGCCGCCAAAGTACAGCACCTTTGTTCCATATGATGCGCCGAGCCACGGAAGGCCAGCATGCCGACGGTTGCAGATAAGCCGATAGGCGGCATGTGGCCCTTGGCCTTCGAGCGCGTCAAGAATCGCGATCACTCGGCGTTGACAATCATCGCCGGTGGTCATCTGGATGACGCGCCATGGGCCCCGTCCGTCCGAATCAGCATACCCCCAAAGCATGACGGCGACCATGAATCGCATTGCGGCGTCACCACGCTCTCTGCGAGCTTGGCGAACTTGCTTGGCATATTGCAGGACGTCCGCACGAGTCAGGCCCTCGCGCCTATACGTGCGGTCAATGTGGTTGAATGCTCTCACGAGAGCATTGCAGCCCTGCCGGTCGAGCCAACCATGCCAGTGGTCTGAGTTCCAGGTCATCCGTTCCTGCGTTTGTGCTCCTGCCATCTTCGCATCTTCGAGCAGGTCATCCCAATACAAGCAAGCCATAGTTGAACCCTTGGGTTCCCCTTGAAGTATCCTCATGGTGGTTCTCCATTTCACATTTTCACGAAGCCAGTCGGTCTCAGTGGCTGCATGGAGCGCACGTCGCATGTTGTCAGAGAATATTCAGATCTAAGACTATTATGCACCCCGCCTTATCCAGAAAGCCCGCATCGATTTCTATTTGTACGAGCCCATCTTCACAGTCGTAATAGAAGTAGTAGTGACTACCGATGAGCTGTTTTCTGCGTGGCTGCCCAAACGCTTTGTAGAAGTCGGTCGTGCCGAATAACTGAGGGTCACTCCAGCTTTCATCGACCAACGTCGGTGTTTTAGCCCACTCATCCACCAATCTCTTGACTTGCTCGGCAGATTTGTCGTCAAGTCTTCCGCGGGCCTCGTGGATCAGGCGCTGCCTGCTTTCTTTCCGCGCCAGGCGAATCTCCTCGGCGTGCTTCTGCGCCTGAATTTGCTGCTCTTCGCGTTCTCGTTTAGCCTTCTCTTCTTGCGCCTGCTCGTGCTCACGGAGAGCATCGGCGGCTGCGTTCCTGATCTCTTCACTGGAGGCGCAGCGGCTGAGGCTTTCGAGGGTGGCTGGGTCCTGCTTCGATGACATGCTCAGCAGTTCTCGTTCTATGATGATCTTGTCATTGGGCCGATCGAGTTGACTGGCCTGCGACAGTAGGACCCACAAGTCGCGCGTATCTGAGGCGCGTGCAATAGCCTGGTCCAACGTCAACATTTGTTCGCCCCCCAGTTCGTAGCTACCAACCGAGCCGCAGCCCGACAGGAACGATAGGTCAGCTAACGCCACTGCAATTAGGGTCCGATTTCTCATCGCAATGTCTCCCAGTAAATGCAAATCCACACAGGCTGCGCGTCGCGCAGTCATTGGCCCCATCAGAGATGCAATCCCTCGCTGCTATCGGATAGTATCGGCCGGAAAGGGAGGCAACCTGAGGAAGGAGGAGGGGGAGAGCCCGCGAAACCACGCGACCGGCTCGCGGTGACCACTCCGCGTATGACGTCAGTGAAGACGGCGTTTATCGCATTCGGGGTACCGACGGAGAGGGCGGGAGGGGCGCAGTCGCGATCTTCCGGGGCGCATGTCTGGGGAAGCGGCTCCCCGCTGGTACCTGCAAAGCGATAAA
The DNA here is from genome assembly GCA_023481165.1 of Planctomycetota bacterium. GTDB lineage: Bacteria > Planctomycetota > Phycisphaerae > Sedimentisphaerales > Anaerobacaceae > PLanc-01. The sequence continues at coordinate 21,806 of JAMCWO010000109.1, forward strand.
CGCATCAGTTCCGGCCGAAGGCCGGGGTCAAGGAATCCGTGTGAATTCGCGTTAATCCGTGTCTGAACCAGCCGTAGGGTGTGAAATCCACGGTGGAGAATTGGGCGGAAATTCACGTTGCTTGCATAACTGCCCCTTGTATAATGGTACGTCCCTGGAGTGCAATGGAGGATCGTGTCCCGTGCCCCCTGTGAAGCCGGGGACGAAAGTCCTTGTGCCGGGGCACCCATTGGGTAGCGCGGGCTTTGGAGCCCGTGGAGACACGGCCAGAACTTGCCCCCGCGCAGGCGGGGGATGGCCATGCCACGAGGGTGTGTTCGCAATAAAACGGGGATCGTGAGCGTTTTTCTTTGCGAAAAGACGCTTTCCAGGAAAGGTGTGTGACGAGTCTTTTGGATAAGGAGGTACGAGGATGGCAAGACCAGTAACGCTTTTCACGGGACAATGGGCGGATCTGCCGCTGGAGGTCCTGGCGCAGAAGGCCAAGAGCTGGGGCTATGATGGCCTGGAACTGGCCTGCTGGGGCGACCATTTCGAGATCGGCAAGGCCCTCAATGACGACAAGTACTGCAAGGCCAAACGGGCGCTGCTCGACAAGTACGGACTGAAGGTGTTTGCCATCTCAAACCACCTGGTCGGTCAATGCATCTGCGACAATATCGACCAGCGTCACAAGAGCATCCTCGCGCCCGAGATCTGGGGCGACGGCGAGCCGGAGGGCGTCAAAGAGCGGGCTGCACAGAATATGATCGATGCGGCCCGGGCAGCCAAGAAGCTCGGGGTCAGTGTCGTCAACGGCTTTACCGGCAGCTCCATCTGGCACCTCCTGTACTCGTTCCCGCCCGTATCGAAGGACATGATCGACGCCGGCTACGCGGATTTCGCCAAGCGTTTCAAGCCGATTCTCAAGGTCTTTAAGGAGGAGGGCATCAAGTTCGGCTTGGAAGTCCATCCCACCGAGATCGCCTTCGACATCGCCTCCGCCCAGCGCGCCATCGATGCCGTCAAGGGCCACGAATGCTTCGGCTTCAACTACGACCCCAGCCACCTCGGCTACCAGGGCGTCGATTACGTGAAGTTCATTCGCACGTTCGGCAAGCGGATCTGGCATTGCCACATGAAGGATGTTTGGTGGGGCCATGGGGATGGCACGGTCGGCGTCTTCGGCGGCCACATCGACTTCGCTGACCCGCGCCGGTACTGGGACTTCCGGTCCATCGGCCACGGCGACATCAACTTTGAGGAGATCGTCGTCGCGCTCAACGATGTAGGATATCAAGGCCCGCTCTCGATCGAGTGGGAGGACAGCCGGATGGACCGCGAGCACGGCGCGGCCGAGGCCGGCCAGTTCATCAAGAAGGCCGACTTCAAGCCGTCGCAGGTTGCCTTCGATTCGGCTTTCGAGAAGAAATAGTCATAACTACAGTGAGGCCTAGATGTTGCGAAAGCATCCGGGCCTTGCTGGTTTGTTCAGAAAGCGTCTGGTATGAGCATGAACCAGAACGTCAGCCGGCGCCGGCTCCTCGCTGCGGCGGCCGGCACCGCCGTGGGGGTGGTGGGATTCCCGTACATCATCAGTTCTTCGGCTCTTGGCAAAGCGGGCAGCGTCGCACCCAGCGAGCGCATCACGATGGGTTGCATCGGCGTCGGCTGGCAGGGCGGCAGCAATATGGGCCAGTTCCTCGGTCTGAAGGACTGCCGGGTTGTCGCGATCTGCGATGTGGACAAAAAGACGCTCCAGGGGGCGGTGAACACGGTCAACAAGCGGTACGGTAACCAGGATTGTGCCGCGTACGCCGACTTCCAGGAGTTGCTCGCCCGCAAGGATATCGATGCGGTGTCGCTCGGCCTGCCCGACCACTGGCACGCCATCCCGGCGATCGAAGCGGCCCGCTCCGGCAAGGACATCTTCGGCGAAAAGCCGCTTTCGCACGAATTCCGCGAGGGTCGCGCGATGTGCAACGCCGTCAAGCAGTATGGCCGGATCTGGCAGACGGGCAGTTGGCAGCGGTCCCAAGCGCATTTTCGCTTCGCGTGCGAGTTGGTCCGCAACGGCCGGATCGGCAAGGTCCATACGGTCGAAGTGGGATTGCCGGCGGGACACTCGGATTTTGCCAAGACCGCGGGCCAGGAGCAGATCGTGGCCCCGCCGGAAGGGCTTGATTTCGACAGGTGGATCGGGCCGGCCCCGTACACCCCGTACCGCCCCGCACTCTTGCCCAAGAACTGGCGCTGGGTCCTCGATTACGGCGGCGGACAGCTCATGGACTGGGTCGGCCACCACGTGGACATCGCCCACTGGGGCATGGGCTGGGACAACACGGGTCCCCTCGAGATTGAGGGCACCGGCGAGTATCCGAAGGATGGTCTTTACGACAGCCCGACGCGGTACCGGCTGACGGCCAGGTACCCGGGCGACGTAACGGTGGTCATCGCGGGCGGTTACAGGGATATCCGGGGCGGCACCAAATGGATCGGCGACAAGGGCTGGGTCTGGGTCAGCCGCGGCGATCTGACCAAGAGCGTCCAAACCGAGCCCAAGGAATTGAAGCAGGAGAAACTCGGGCCCAACGACGTTCATCTGTATGATTCGCCCGGCCACTGGCAGAACTTCCTCGACTGCATCAAGAGCCGCAAAGAGACCATCGCGCCCTGCGAGACGGCCCATCGCTCGGCGACCCCCGGTCATCTCGGCCGGATCGCCATGTGGCTGGGCCGCAAGATCCGTTTCAACCCTGAAACCGAAGAGATTATCGGCGATCCGGTTGCCTCCGCCCTGTTGAGCCTGCCGTACCGAAGTCCTTGGCACCTATAGACTTATGACGTTGATTCAGAGGAAATCGCACGCGATACAGGTTTGTCATCCTGAGGCGAAGCCGAAGGATCTGGCCGCCGATTGGAGGTTTCTCTCGTTCGCAGCCCAGATCCTTGACTGCGCTGCGCTCCGTTCAGGATGACAAACGGGATGCAATGCACAACCGTGGTCCGTATAAGAGGGTAGTTGAATGGCGCAAATGAACATGAATCGGCGCGATTTTCTGAAGAGGGCCGCCGGTGCGGCGGCGGTCGCGGGCGTGCCCTATGTGGTGCCGTCGTCGGTCTTGGGGGCACAGGGCCGGACGCCGCCCAGCGAGCGAATCACGATCGGCTTTATCGCCTGCGGCAAGCAGAGCCAGCACCTGATGCGGTGCTTCCTGCTGCCCAGCACACAGGTGGTCGCGGCGTGCGACGTGGACAAGCTCAAGCTCGAGCGCAGCGCGACGAACATCGTCGAGAAGTACTACGCCGACAAGAAAGATGGGGCCTATAAGGGCTGCGCGCGATATCACGACTTCCGCGAGTTGCTGGCCCGGCCGGATATCGATGCGGTCGTGATCTCGACGCCCGACCACTGGCACGCGATCACGACGATCGAGGCGTGCCGGGCGGGCAAGGACGTGTACTGCGAGAAGCCCCTGACGCAGACGATTGCCGAGGCCCAGGCGATGGTCAAGACGATTCGGCAATATGGCCGCGTCTTCCAGACGGGCAGCATGCAGCGCTCCAGCCGGGAGTTCCGCTTCGCGTGCGAGCTGGTGCGCAACGGCTATATCGGCGATGTCAAGCACGTGACGGTGAATGTCGGCGGGCCGCCGGAAGACAAAGTCTTGCCGCCGGAGCCTGTGCCGGACTATCTCGACTGGGATATGTGGGTCGGCCCGGCCATGTGGCGGCCCTACAACAACGACCTGGCCCCGCACATCAGCTTCGATGGCTTCCCCAACTGGCGCTACTACAGCTATTATGGCGGCGGCGGCATGACCGACTGGGGCGCCCACCACTTCGATATCGCCCAATGGGGTCTCGGCATGGACGAAAGCGGCCCGGTCGAGATCTACCCGCCCGACGGCAAGGAGCACAAGGTCCTTACTTATAGGTACGCCAACGGCATCACGATGACACGGGATGGCCGGGTTCGTGGACCCGATGGGACGGGTCTGCCGTTCATGGGCGACGCCTATCCGCAGTGGCTGGAACGCTTCAAGGAAGATCGCGGGCGCAATGTCAACGGCGTGCTCTTCGAAGGCACGACCGGCAAGGTCGAGGTCAACCGCGGATATCTCAAAACTTGGCCGGAGGCCCTCAAGGACCAGGTCATTAAACCCGATCAGGTGCATTTGTACGACAGCAAGAACCATTATGCCGATTGGCTCGAAGCCATTCGCAAACGCAGCGATCCGATCTGCAAGATTGAGATCGGCGCCAGCTCGGTAACAGTGTGTCATCTCGGCAACATCGCCTATACGCTCGAGCGGCCCCTGAAATGGGACCCGAAACGCCAGGTGTTCCTCGGCGACGACGAGGCCAATCACATGCTTTCCCGGTCGATGCGGAGTCCCTGGCACATTTAGGTGGCATGGGCATCCTGCCCATGGATCATCGGCAGGACGCCGATGCCACAAGGGCCACGGGCAAGATGCCCGTGTCACAGAGAACTTGGAGAACGATATATGACCAGAATAGACCTGTCCCGCCGCCAATTCCTGCGGAACGCCGCAGGCGTCTCGATGGCGGCGGTGGGATTCCCGTACGTTATCAATTCCTCCGCCCTGGGGGCCAACGGCGGCGTCGCGGCCAGCGAGAGGATCGTCATGGGCTGCATTGGTGTCGGCGGCCAGGGCACCGGCAACATGAGGAACTTCCTGGGCAAGAAGATGGCCCAGGTAGTTGCCGTCTGCGACGTGGACCAGCGCAATGCCGTGAGGGCCAAAGGCTTCGTGGACAAGCGGTATGGTAACTCGGATTGCGTGATTTACCACGACTTCCGCGAGCTGATCGCCCGCAACGACGTCGATGCCCTGTCGCTGGCGATGCCGGACCACTGGCATTCAATCCCCGTGATCACGGCGGCCCGGGCGGGCAAGGATATGTACGCCGAAAAGCCGCTGGCACGCACGATTCACGAGGCCAAGGTAATGCGGGACACGGTGAACCAGTACGGCCGGATCTGGCAGACGGGAAGCTGGCAGCGGTCCGTGGAGAACTTTCATCACGGCTGCGAGCTGGTCCGCAACGGTCGAATCGGCAAGGTGACGCGGGTGGAGGTGGGCCTGCCAACCGGCAGTCCCGGCAAGAACAACCCGGTCGAGCCGGTGCCTGAGGGTGTCGATTGGGATTTCTGGCTGGGACCAGCCCCCCAGGTGCCGTACCGGGGTGTCCTGCATTGGAACTGGCGCTGGATGATGGACTACTCCGGCGGCCAGTTGACCGACTGGGCGGGCCATCACATTGACATTGCGCATTGGGGCCTCGGTCTGGATGACACCGGTCCGGTGGAAATCGAAGGCAAGGGTGTCTATCCGAAGGACGGCATCTACGATGTTCCCACCGAGTACAAATTCACCTGCAAGTACGCCAACGGCGTGGAAATGGTCGTGGCCAACGACCAGCAGGTGCCCAAGGGCATGGGGACGGTCTGGTACGGCGAGAAGGGCTGGATCCACGTGGATCGCGGCCGGCAGGCGACGAATCCGCCGGAATTGTGGAAAGAAACGATCGGTCCTGATGAAATCAAGCTGTACAACAGCCGCGATCATCATCAGAATTTCCTCGATTGCGTGAAGTCCCGCGCCAAGACGATCACACCGATCGAGGTGGCGTGCCGCTCGATCAGCGTCGGGCTATTGGGCGAAATCGCCATGCTGGTGGGCCGCAAGGTGCAGTGGGACCCGCAGAAAGAGGTATTCGTGAACGACGACGAGGCCAATCGGCTGCTGAGGCGGCCGATGCGGGCCCCGTGGCATTTGTAGGAAGTAGCATGGGCGTCTCGCCCATGAGTATCACGGGCGTCTCGCCCGTGGAGAGATCACAAGGGGCAGGGCCAGGATGGCCCTGCGACACATGGGCAAGATGCCCATGCTACGGCATAAGAAAGGAGCCGGTATGGTGAGGTCGAGAGTGGTTGCCGCGATGCTGCTCGTGGGCTTTTGTCTGTCGACGGCCCTGTGGGCCCAGTCGCCCAAAGAGTTGCGCAAACTGACGGATGAAGAGATTGCCAAGATTACGGCGGCCATGCCGACCAAGGCGGTGGCCCAGCCGGCCCAGCCGCGCAAGATGCTGATCTTCTGGAAGTGCGAGACGTTCTTCCACACGGTGATTCCGGTGGCCAATGAGGCCCTGAAGATCATGGGCGAGAAGACCGGGGCCTTTCAGGTGACGGCGGTCACGGACGATTACTCCGTCTTCAATGCCGAGACGCTCAAGCAGTTCGATGTCATCTGCCTGAACAACACCACCAGCCTGAAGTTCGATCCGAAGACCACGCCGGAACGGTGCCAGGCCCTGATGGACTTCGTCAAGAGCGGCAAGGGTATTGTCGGCATCCACGCCGCCGCCGACAACTTCTACCAGTGGCCCGAGGCCCAGGAGATGATGGGCAACAAGTTCACCGGCCATCCCTGGGGCGCGGGCAGCACTGTGGCGATCAAGATTGATGAGCCCGATCACCCGCTGACGGCGCCGTTCCACGGCCGGGGTTTCAAAGTCAAGGACGAGATTTATCGCACCGCCCCGCCGGTCTATTCGCGCGCCAAGCAACTCGTGCTCATGAGTCTGGACATGAGTGATCCGGCGACGAACAGCGTCAAAGGCCTCCAGGAGTCCGACAAGGACACGGGCATCACGTGGGTCAAGGACGTGGGCAAGGGCCGGCTCTTCTATTGCTCGCTCGGTCACAACAACGAGATTTTCATGAACACGCCGATTCTGGAACACTATCTGCGTGGCATTCAGTTTGCGGCGGGGGATTTCCCGGTACCGACAAAACCAAAGGGACAGGCATCAGTTAAGGGGTCTGGCATGGAACAACAGTTGGCGAAGATCAAAACGTACGATTTCGGCGACAGCCGGGTGGCGCTCACGGAGTTCAGCGATGAGATCCGCAAGGCCTATGGCAAGCCCGAAGAGTTGAAGAAATACGAGGCAGCGCTGGATGACGTTCTCAAGTCCGATGCGAAATACGCGGGTAAGCAGTACGCCTGCCGCGAGCTGAGCATCATCGGGACGGACCAGTCGGTGCCCGTGCTGGCCGGCATGCTGACCAACCAGGAGTACTCGGACATGGCCCGCTATGCCCTGGAGCGGATTCCGGGCGAGGCCGCGAACAAGGCGCTGTGCGCGGCCCTGCCGCAGGCCGAAGGCAAGGCGAAGATCGGCATCATCAACAGCCTGGGCGAGCGCGGCTGCGTCGCCGCGACGGGCGAGATCGCCAAGTACACGGAAGGCTCGGACAAGGCGCTATGCGGCGCCGCGATCAGCGCCCTGGGCAAGATTGGCAGCGCTGATGCCGTCAAGGCCTTGGACAAGACCCTGGAAAGTGCCCCGGACAATCAAAAGACGCTGGTCTATGATGCTCTGCTGAAGGCCGCGGAGAAGATGATGAGCAAGGGCGACCGGCCCGGCGCGCTGCGAATCTACCGCAATCTGAACAAAGAGGGCGTGCCGCAACTGGTGCGGACCGCCGCCCTCAAGGGCATGGTCAATGCCGCCGGTCGCGGCGCGACCAAGTAGTCGCGCCCAAGCTTGGTG
>JAMCWO010000239.1:0-434 GCA_023481165.1 Planctomycetota bacterium
GGGGTACAGCAGGCCCATCTGGATCTGCCGGGTGATCCGCTCGACGAATTCATGCCAGTGGGACAGCATCTTGAACGAGTCGGGCAGCGAGCCTCCCGTCTCGGCGGCCTCGATGAGCATTCGATCCAGCTCGGGGAACACGTGCCGCTGCTCGTCCAGGGATTCGGAGAAGCTCGAACCCTTGGACAGCGACTCTCGCACTTGGGAGAAGATGCGTTTGAAGCGCCCGCGCTGGCCCTGAATCAGGATATCGAGCGACCGCAGAATCGGCACGCCGGCGTCCAGCAGTGTCGCCAGATCGTAATAGGCCCGCGCCAGTTGGTTTCTTGCGCCCATGGGTGCTCCGCCTGGTTCGATATCGTGCCTGCCCCGGCGGCTTTGCTGAGAATCCCTATTGCCAATGCCGGGAACCTCACGGGCGCCGGTCTCCAGAC
>JAMCWO010000239.1:444-29345 GCA_023481165.1 Planctomycetota bacterium
GGGAAGAGACGAGCGGCAATCGGAGTCGAACGTGGACGAGAACACGGACAGAAAGGAGTCGATCGGTGTGCTACGCTGGCTCAATCGCAGCCGCGAGTTCCGTTTGAGTTGGCCGACCCGGATCACGCTGGTGCGGATCCTGTTGATCATCCCCTTCGTCGACTGCATGCTTAGTATGCACGATCCTTCCGTTACCAAGGGGGGGCAGGAGTTCCTGCGGCATGTGGCCATCGTCTTGTTCTTTGTCATGGCGATCAGCGACGCCGTGGACGGCTATTGGGCCCGCCACCGTAAACAAATCACCAAGCTGGGCGCATTTCTTGATCCGTTGGCCGACAAGTTGCTGATCACGTGTGCCTCGCTGCTGCTCGTCTCCGAAAGGGGCCATGTCGATGGTTTTCTGCTGCCCATGACGGTGGTGGTTCTGATCATCGGTAAAGATGTCCTGATTACTATCGGCTTTCTCGTGATGTACCTGATCACATCGCGTGTGCATATTGTACCGGTATTGGCTGGCAAGCTGGCTACTGCCCTTCAGCTCACGATGGTGACCGCGGTCCTGATCGGGCCCGATCTCGTGGAAGTGATTCCCGGCTATCGGGAGTTGGTCCACGTGCTCTGGTGGTCGGCGGCGGCCGCGGCGGTCGTCGCCACGGTCGTTTACATTCGCAACGGAAGCCGCTATATTGAAGACTACGAACGGACCCAAGGTCAGCGCCCGGGCACGCCGGGTGCATGAGACGTACGTTCTGGGTTGGAAGGCACGTCCATCGGCTGCGCGGCGCGTTCACAAGAACGTCCGAAGTCGCCTCTTCGTAGGGCGAGCCTGGGCTCCCAAACGCGATTCATCGCGTTTGGGGTCCCCGTCCCCGCTCGCCTTAAGACGTCGTGCGAGGACGCACGACCTACGAAGATCCGAGCCGCACGCCGACGGGCGTCTGATGAGTTTTCTATGCAGGAAGAGAATACAGTGGATCAATTCAGTGGAATCCCGGAGGTGCTGGAGGACCTCCGGCAGGGCAAGATGGCGGTTCTCGTGGATGCGGAAGACCGGGAGAACGAGGGAGATCTGGTCTGCGCGGCGGAGAAGATCACGCCGGCAATCATCAACTTTATGGCGAAATTCGGCCGGGGCCTGATCTGTATGCCCTTGACAGCCGAGAAATGCGATGCGCTGGGTCTGTACCCGCAGACGCTCGAGAATACCGCCCGCTTCGGCACGGCGTTCACGGTCAGCGTCGATGCCGCCGAGGGCATCAGCACGGGGATCAGTGCTGCCGACCGCGCGCACACCGTCCAGGTGGCGATCGCCGACCACGCCGCCCCGAAAGACCTGGCGCGGCCGGGCCACATCTTCCCCTTGCGGGCTCGCGCCGGCGGCGTTCTCGTCCGTGCCGGCCAGACGGAAGGGGTGATCGACTTGGCCCGGCTGGCCGGTTTGAAGCCGGCCGGGGTCATCTGCGAGATCATGAACGAGGATGGCTCCATGGCCCGCGTGCCGCAGCTTCTGGAATTCTGCCGGCATCACGGGCTGAAGATCACCTCCATCGCCAAGCTGGTGGAGTACCGCCTCCAGCGGGAAAGCCAGATCAAACGCTTCGAGAGCGTTTGTCTACCCACGGACTACGGCGAGTTCAAGCTGATCGGCTACGAGAGCATCACGTCGCCCGAGCCGCACCTGGCCCTGTGCAAGGGCGGGATCGGCGACCTCGATGCCCACGGCCAACCGGTCGAGCACCCGGAGCCGGTGCTGGTGCGGGTCCATTCGGAATGCATGACGGGCGACCTGTTCCATTCGCAGCGCTGCGAGTGCGGGTACCAGCTCATCACCGCCATGAAAATGATCGAGCAGCAGGGCGCCGGGGCGCTGATTTACCTGCGCCAGGAGGGCCGCGGCATCGGTCTGTCGAATAAGCTGCGGGCCTACAAGCTCCAGGAACAGGGTCTCGACACGGTGGATGCCAATCTCAAGCTGGGCCTGGCCGCCGATCGTCGCGACTACGGCATAGGAGCCCAGATCTGCCGGGACCTGGGTCTGCGAACCGTCCGGATTCTGACCAACAATCCCAAGAAGGTCAGCCGACTGGAGGTTTACGGCATCAAAGTCGTCGAGCAGATCCCCCTGCGAGCCAAGCCCTCCAAGCACAACATTGATTACCTGCGGACCAAGAAACATCGCCTCGGGCACATGCTGGACGAGGACCTGTAGATGGAGTTACGATTTACGATCTATGATTTACGATTTTGTCCCGTCCTCGTACTGCTTTTCCTGGCGGGTTGTAGTCAGCCGCAGGCGACCGCCCCAAAGCCGGCAATGCAGAGGGTCGGCAGTGAAGATAGACCCCAAGAGCCAGACCAGGCCATCGTCCCAAATCCGCCATCCGCCCTCATGTCATCCCCGGCTGCGACCGGGGGCCGCGATCCGCAATCACCTGTAGGTTTCGCGCCGGTCAAAGTTGCTATTCTTCCATTGACGGAGCTGTCCCGTCCCTCCGACACGGGCCAGGGGGGCAAGCTGAGCGTCTTTGTGGCTTTGCTGGACGCCTTCGGGTCCCAGATCAAGGCACCGGGGGTCCTGCGTTTCGAGCTCTACGAGTACATCCCCCGTTCCGCCCAATCGAAAGGGCAGAGATTGACCCTCTGGCCGGACATCGATCTGACCAGCCCGGCCCAGAACAACAAATACTGGCGTGACTTCCTGCGGGCGTACGAGTTCGTGCTGGAGACCCAGGCGAGCCGCGACAAGACGTACATCCTCGAAGTGACCTGCAGGTGCCCCGACGGCAGACGCCTCTCGGCCGAGTACGTCCTCAAAAACAGCCCGTAGAGCCCCACCCGTGCGGATTTTGCTTGAGGTCAGGCAACTCTGTCTGTTAAAATGGCTAAGTGCGGCGGTCCGGGCAGTTCGAAGCCCGCAGCGCCGCTGCGCGTCAGGATTGACGGCAGGAGTGTGGTTGGCTTTCCACCTGTGACGCTCCCATTCTGGTCAGGCAGACCTGTAAACGGACGACATCGGCATGCTGCACTTTGATGATATCGGCTTCGGCCGTCCGGCACAGACAAAATAGGCCGGCCGATTCCAACTGTGTTCCGCGGCTTTGTGAAAAGGAGGATTGTATGGCAAAGAGACTCGTTTTGTTCGGCATGGTGTTGGGCCTTCTCTCGGCGCCGGCCGTGGAGGCTGCCAAAATCATCTGGGTGTCCGACCGCTATGATGAGAAAGCCGATGGAGTGCCGGATGACGCCGCCGGACCCGCGTTCCTCGAGTCCCAGGGATATACCGTGGACTCCCGGCCAGGCCCGGCGAACGGCAACGGGTACTGGCGGACGCTGGATGCCGCCAAGATCGCGGAGCTGAACGCCGCCGATGTCGTGATCATCTCGCGCAACCTTGATAGCGGCAGCTTTGCCAACGATGCGACGGAGGTGGGCCAGTGGAACGCCATCACGACGCCGATGATTACGCTGACGCCCTACCTTTCCCGCAACAACCGCTGGATCTGGTATAACAACAACACGCTGTCGGAAGACTCCGGCACGCCCACGCTGCAGGCGCTGGACCCGCACCATCCGCTCTTCAAGGGCATCAACCTCGATGCCAAGAACCAGGTGGACATCTACGACCAGACGATCGGGTCCGGGACGGTCTCGCTGGTAGGTGTTCTCGACAATGGCAACGGCACTCTGATTGCCAAGACGCCGTCGGGAACCCGGTCCATGATTGTCGAATGGCAGCCCGGCAAACCGTTCTACACCGGGGGCACCCAGACGCCGGCCGGCAGACGCCTGCTCCTCTGTTGCGGGACGCGGGAAGGTGGCGGCCAGGGCCGCGGCGAGTTCAACATGAACGATGAAGGCAAGAAGCTCCTCGTCAATGCCATTGAGTACATGATCGGCAACCTCGTGCGCGAGCCGTGGGTCAAGGCCTGGCAGCCCGACCCGGCCGATGGGACTCTCAACGTGGCGGTGCCTCTGTTCAAGTGGACCCCTGGCGAGACCGCCATGTTTCACAACGTCTATTTCGGCACCACCCCGGAGCTGACCGAGGCCGATCTCACCGGGTCTCGTCTGGCGATCGCGATGTATTTCCACGTTCCGGCCATGGAACCGGGCACGAAGTACTACTGGCGCGTGGACGAGATGGACTTGGACGGCACCGTCCATCCGGGCGATGTGTGGTCGTTCTCGACCGCATCCCTGACCGCTTACGAGCCGCGGCCGCGCGATGGGGCCAAGTGGGTGGATCCGACCGGCGGGACCCTCCGGTGGGAGGCGGGCCAGAATGCGATCAAGCATGATGTCTATTTCGGCACGGACAAGGACGCCGTGGCGCAGGGCGCTGCCGGCGTCTCCAAGGGCACGCTGACGGCGCCGGTCTTCGATGCGGGTCAGATCACGGCGGCCACGACCTACTACTGGCGTGTTGATGAAATCCTGCTCGATGGGACCAAGCGGGCCGGGGCGGTCTGGAGCTTCACCACCCTGGCGCCCGGCGGCGGCCTCCGCGGTCTCTACTACGCCAATGCAGCGGCCTCGGGTGCGCCGGCCATCAACCGCGTCGATCCGCAGATCAATTTCAACTGGGCCGATGCCTCCCCGCAGGGATTGCCGGCCGACGGCTTCTCGGCACGTTGGGTCGGCGAACTGGATGTGCCGTTCTCGGAGACCTACACGTTCTATCCGACCACCGACGACGGCGTCCGGCTGTGGGTCAACGATGTGGAGCTGCTGGACCTGTGGGCCAACCGGCGCTCGGCCACCGAAGCGAAGGCTTCCATCCAGCTGACCGGCGGACAGCGGTATCCGATCATGATGGAGTTCTACAATGCCGAAGGCACGGCGGTGGCGGAGTTGCGGTGGCAGAGCCCCTCGATCGACTACGGCCTGATCCCGCAAGCGGCATTCTCGCTGCCGGTCCGGGCCAGCGGCCCGAATCCGGGCAGCGGGGCGACCTATGTCCCGCAGACGACCACGCTCGCCTGGCGCACCGGCGAGAAGGCGGCCCAGCACGATGTCTACTTCGGCACGGACGCCAACGCCGTGACCAGCGGCACGACCGCCGACGCCGGGGTCTATCAGGGCCGCCAGGCGTTGGATGCAACGACCTTCGATCCGGGCGTTCTGGAATGGGGCAAGACTTACTATTGGCGGGTCGATGAGGTTAACGATGCGGCGGCCGCAAGCCCGTGGAAGGGCGCCGTCTGGAGCCTCACGGCGGCCGATTGCCTCATCGTCGACAACTTCGAGACCTACACGGATGACGATGGCAGCCGCATCTATCAGACCTGGGTCGACGGCTGGACCAACAACACCGGCTCTATCGTCGGCAATCTGCAAGCGCCGTTCGCCGAGCAGACGGTCGTCCACGGCGACAAGCAGGCCATGCCCATGGACTACAACAACACCAAGACCCCGTTCTACAGCGAGGCCGAGCTGGAGTTTGCGCCCGCCGCGAATTGGACGGTCAACGGGGTCGATACCCTGACAGTGTTCTTCCGGGGCAATACGGCCAACGGGGCCGGCGCGCTATACGTGGCGGTCGAAGATAGTGCCGGCAAGATCGGCGTGGCCACGCACCCCAATCCGGCGGCCGTGACGCTGACCACGTGGACCGAGTGGAAGATCCCGCTGGGCAGTCTCGCCGGCGTGAATCCGGCCAAGGTCAAGAAGCTGTACCTCGGCGTGGGCGATCGCAGCAGTCCTGCCCAAGGCGGCGCCGGGCGCATGTACATCGACGATATCCGCGTGACCAAACCGTGAGGATTTCCGTTTGACGATTTATGATTTGTTGCCCCCGGGGCGACATTCAATACCAAGTGGTGAATCCAGCGTTGCATCCGGGGCCTGTGTCGAAGGACGCAGGCCCCGGTTCTTTTGTCTAATGATCGCCAGGACCGATAATCCTCTTGAAATGTCCCGAAGGACTGTGATAGTATAGGTAGGGGCGACGTGGGTGTCGTCTCTGCCGTGACGGCCTTTATGGGCAGGAGGTTTCAGATCGGTCCGTACCGTCTCTTTCGTCAGCCGCGCCTGTAGCCGTCCGATACAAGGAGGGAGATGCCCTTCGGAGTTCTGGGCGAAGCAACGTGCAACGTGGTTTCTCATCTCAGAAAGGAGGCAATCATGCCTGACCAGAAGTGGATTTCTCTGGTGTGTGGCAGCTATGTGGCGGCCTTGTTATTGCCGGCACTGGCCCATGGGGCGGTGCCGGACCCGGATGTGTTGTGGTGGAAGTTCGACGAAGGCACCGGTACGGTGGCCGCGGACAGCTCCGGCAAGGGCCATGATGGCGTCATCACGGGCGCCCAGTGGAAGTCGGGCGGGGTGGGGGGCACGGGATCCTGCCTCAATTTTGACGGCAAAGGGACCATGACTGTCGAAGACAAAAATGCCCCCTCCTACCTCAATGGCCTGGAAGCCATTACTGTCTCTCTGTGGGTCAAGTCCCGTGTCACGGGCACGGACAAGGGTTTCATCATCGGTGAGCCCCCGGCCGGCAACGACAGTTTCGCCACCATGCGGTACGATGCCGGCGGCGCCAGTTTTGGCGGGAGCAACATTCTGAAGATGGCGGTCACCTCCAGCCCGGGCGGTGAGCAGCAGTTGGAGTCGTCCAGCGGCCTGCAAACGACCGAATGGCATCACGTCGCGATGACGTGGAAGGGCGGCGATCTGATCCGTTTCTACAGCAACGGCAAAGAGGATACTCCGAGCGGCCGCAACGGTCCGAACAATGCCGGCACGGTCTCCGGCGTCAAAACGCTGATCGTCGGAAAAGGCGGCAAGGACACCGGCGCCACCGGCTGGGACGGATGGATCGACGACGTGCGGATCTACAGCACCGTCCTGACGGCGGCCCAGATCGCCGAGTTGACGACGAACAAGCCGATCGCCTACAAGGCCTCGGAGCCCAACCCGGCGGACGGCACCGTGGGCGTCGGGACGCCTCTGCTGCAATGGAAGAAGGGCGATACGGCGGTCTGCCACAACGTCTATCTGGGCACAACGCCGGATCTGACCGAGGCGAACCTCGCGGGCAAGAATCAACCCTTCGCCATGTTCTACGCGGTGGCGGGCCTGCAACCGGGCGCCACGTACTACTGGCGCGTGGATGAGATCGAGGCCGACATGACGACGGTCCGCACGGGCGAGGTCTGGTCGTTCATCGCGCAGGATGTGAAGGCCTATTATCCCACCCCGGTGGACCAGTCGCCGGATGTCGCGCCGGCAGGGATGCTGAACTGGTACGCAGGCCAGGCGGCCATCAAGCATCACCTGTACTTCGGCACCAGTCTGGATGATGTCACCAAGGGCACGGCGGTCACGGATAAAGGCGAGCTGACGGATGCCACCTACGCACTAACAGGTCTCGACAGTCTGGCGACCTACTACTGGCGGGTGGATGAACTGGCACCGGGCGGCGCTACCAAGACCGGGTCAGTCTGGAGCTTCACCACCTATCGGCCGGTGGATGATTTCGAGAGCTATAATGATGATCTCGCGGCCAAGACCACGATCTTTGACACCTGGATCGATGGCCTGACCAATGGACTGAGCGGCTCGATTGTCGGCAACAGCACGGCTCCCTTTGCCGAGCAGACCATCGTCCACCAGGGCAAGCAGTCCATGCCGATGGACTACAACAACATCAAAGCGCCGTTCTACAGCGAAGCCTACGAAGAATTCGCGCCCGTGCAGAACTGGACGGTCAGTGAACTGTCCGACCTGCGCCTGGACTTCCGCGGCGCCGGCACCAACGGGGCGGGCGCGCTGTATGTGGCGGTCGAGGACAGTGCCGGGAAGGTGGCGGTCGTCACGAACGCCGACCCGGCGGCAGTCAAGGCGATCGGCTTGTTCGAGTGGAAGGTTCCGCTCAGCAGCCTGACAGGCGTGAATCTGGCCAAGGTCAAGAGGCTGTACATCGGCGTAGGCGACCGCCAAGCTCCCGCCCAAGGCGGCGCCGGACGCATGTACATCGATGATATCCGCCTGACCAAACCCTGAGGATTTATGATTTACGATTTATGATTCAGGATGTACGACTCGCCGCCCCTGGGGCGACAGCGAATCGCAAGTGATGAGTCCAGGGTCCGAGCCGGGGGTCTGTGTCGAGGGACGCAGGCCCCCGGCTCTTCCGTCGAGCGACGCTGAAGACGGGTAGGACCGATAATTGTCTTGCTTTGCGGGGGCGTCTGTGGTAAACATGGAGCTATAGGGTACGTGACTGGGTATCCACGCACGCGCCCTCGTGTTGGAGCTTCTTTGTCATTGACCAGCGGCCTTTGACCGCGGTTTGTGTAACGGTTTCTCCTTCAGGAGCGTCTGTAACCGTCCGATAGGGAGAAGGGCGTGCAGGTAGAGGGGCCCCCAAACGCGATGTATCGCGTTTGGGAAGGGCTCCCACCGGCGAAATAATGCCGGTGGGGTCCCGAGCCCGGTCAAGCCTTCGGGCTTAGGATTGTCTCGCCGACATCCGCCATCATCACCCTCGCACCGCCGCTAGGCACAAACAATAACGAATGAATTCTCTGCATCTGCATTTGTGACCCTGTGTCTGTCATCTGTGAGAAAGGAGGCAACCATGCCTAACAACAAGCGGGTCTGGATCGTAAGCAGTGTGTTCCTTGGGGCGCTGGTGCTGCCGGTGATCGCCGGGGCGGCCGCGCCGAAACCGGATTATTTGTGGTGGAAGTTCGACGACGGCTCGGGCGCCGTCGCCAAGGACAGTTCCGGCAACGGCCGGGACGGCGCCATCACCGGGGCCACGTGGCAGGTGCCGGGCGCGGGCGACAAGGGATCCTGCCTGAATTTCAACTCGAACGGGACGGTGATCAACGCCGCGGCCGGGACGGGTCTGAACGGCAAAAGCGAGATCACGTTCGCGCTGTGGATCAAGTCCCGTGTCACCAACAGCGACAAAGGCTTCATTATCTGCGAGAACCCGGCCAGCAACGATAGTTTCTGCACCATGCGGTACGACGCGTCCGGCGCCAATGGCGGCGGAGCGAACGTCCTGAAAATGGCGGTCACCAGCACCAGCGGCGAGCAGCAGTTGGAGTCGTCCGCCGGTCGGCAAACCACCGAGTGGCAGCACGTGGCCATGACGTGGAAGAGCGGCGTGGGCCTCAAGTTTTACAGCAACGGCAAGCTGGACACGCCCTCGAATGTGCAGGCCGCGAACACGGGCGCCGTTTCCGGGAACACGACGCTGATCGTGGGGCAGGGCGGCAAGGATGCCGGCAGCGGCTGGAACGGGCTCATTGACGATGTGCGGATCTACACCACCGCCTTGACCGATGCCCAGGTCGCCGACCTGCTGTCGTTCACCTCGGCGGATGCCGCTTCCGGTCCGAGCCCGGCCGATAAGGCGACCGATGTTCCGCGCGACAGCGCTCTGCGTTGGACGGCGGCGGTCTCCGCCCAGAAGCACAACGTCTATCTGGGCACCGAGTTCACTGATGTCAACACCGCCGATCTGACCAAGGCGGTCAGCACGGGCCAGACGGCGACGACCTACCAGCCGGCCGGCGCTCTGGCGTACGGCCAGACGTACTACTGGCGGGTCGATGAGGTCAATGCCGCCACGGTGACCAAGGGCGATGTGTGGTCCTTCACCGCGGAGCCGTATGCCTATCCGATTAAGAACGTGACGGCGACCGCGTCCGACTCTCAGCCGGGGGCGGGGCCGGAGAATACGGTCAACGGCTCTGGTCTCAACAGCCTTGACCAGCACTCGACCGAGCTGAACAACATGTGGCTCAGCGGCGCTACCAAGCCGACCTGGATCCAGTTTGCGTTCGACAAAGCGTACCAGCTCAGCGAGATGCGGGTGTGGAACTCCAACCAGATAATCGAGAGCGTCGTGGGCTTCGGTCTCAAGAGCGTCAAGGTGGAATACTCCGTCGACGGCGCCACGTGGACCGAACTGTCGGGCGTCCCGGAGTTTGCCCAGGCGTCGGGTCTGCCCACCTACGTCGCCAATACGACTGTCAACTTTGGCGGCGTGGTGGCGAAGTACGTGAAGCTGACGGTCATCAGTGCCTGGGGCATCGCGCCGCAGGTGGGGCTCAGTGAAGTTCGGTTCCTGGCCATTCCCGTTCAGGCCCGCGCGCCGCAGCCGGCGGCCGCCGCCACCGGTGTGGCCGTCGATGCCAGTCTGACCTGGCGGCCCGGACGCGGGGCCGCGTCGCACACCGTGTATTTCGGCGCCGACGTGAATGCCGTAACCAACGGAACCGTTGCCGCCAAGAGCGCGACCGAGGACAGCTTCAGCCCCGGCACCCTCAACCTCGGGACGACGTACTACTGGCGCGTCGATGAGGTCAACGCCGTCACTTACCCGGGCGATGTTTGGAGCTTCACCACCGAGGCCTACCGAACGGTCGAGGACTTCGAGAGCTATACCGACGTTGAAGGCAATCGCATCTACGAGGTCTGGGTCGACGGCTTTGACAATCCCGCCCAGAACGGCGCGGTCGTGGGTCTCGCCACCGCCGCCAACGGCACCTTCGGCGATACGACCATCTTCCATGGGGGCAGGCAGTCGATGCCGCTCGCCTACGACAACACGGCGGCGCCCCTGTCGGAGGCCGTGCTGACTCTCGCGCCGGCCCAGGATTGGACCGCCAGCGGGATCAAGAGCCTGGTGCTCTACTTCCAGGGAGCGACCGGCAATGGTGGACAGTTGTACGTGAAGATCAACAACACCAAGGTGCCGTACAACGGCAACGCCGGCGACCTCGCGCAGACGACGTGGCAGCGCTGGGACATCGATTTGTCGGCCGTGGCCGGCGGCGTGAACCAGGTGACGAAGCTGACGATCGGCGTGGAAGGCGCGGGCGCCAAAGGCACCCTGCACATCGACGATGTCCGGCTCTCTCCCACGCTGCTGACCCCCATCACCCAGCCGATCATCACGAAGGTCGTGCGGGCCAACGGGCAGGCGGGCAGCCGAACCGACGCCTCGCCCATCAAGGCGTTCACCGGCAGCACGACGCCGGCGTCCATGCCGACCTACGGTCTGATGGACGATGCGATGGTCTTCTCGGATCGCGCCTATCCGTGGTCCAAGACGCCGGCCGAGCTGGTTGGCGCCGAGTACGTCCTGACCTTCAACACCGACAAGAACGCCGGTGAAACGGACGTCACGTACACCGTGACCCTCAGCCGGGCCGCGACCATATACCTCACCTGCGACGATCGCATCACGGATCAACAGGCGGCGGTGGATCGCGTGGTGGCGGCGTTTGCCAAACCTGGGCAGTTCCAGAACACCGGTTTGAAGCTCTACGTCCACGAGAATGCCACCACGGATCGTCCGATGAGCGTGTTTGCCGCGGACCTGCCCGCCGGCACGTACGTCTTCGGCGCCCAGGATTCGGGCAACAACTTCTACACCATCATCGTGAAAGGCAAGTAGGAGACAACTGCCGGGGCCCGTTCCGAGGCGGCGGTATATCCAGAGAGAAGTATCGACCGGGGCCTGCGTCGCGAGGACGCGGGCCCCGCTTTTTTGGGCACCCGGTCGATTCTCCTTGAGTTCGGGTATCCAGTTTGTCATAATCACAAGGAGACAGGGACTCGCGCTCCCACGCGTGTCTCTCCATTTTGGAAGGAGGATCATCATGCGGAAGAAGCTCATTCTCTCCTCGATCACGCTGGTGTTGGGGCTGATGGGCACCGCCCAGGCCACGTATGATACGGTGGGCGTCTACGACCCGGACGATGATCCCCATCACAACCAGGTGGATCAAAGTGGTACGTACAGCAGCCATACCGGCGCTGCCGGCCCCGAGAACGTGATCGATCTGGCGACCTTTCAGGCCCTGATCGGGCCGGCTTTCCAAGCGAATGCCGGCGGCGTCGTGAATATGGAGAACGCCAACGGGAGCCTGGATGGCCAGGACATCATCGCCAGGTTCGGGGTCGGCAAGACCAAGACGTTAACCGTCTCCAATATCAGCGGCATCATCAACACGGGTTCGTCCGTGAAGAACGGTCGCACGCCGACCTCGGGGACGGGTCGTCTGGCCAAAAGCGATACCGCCAACTTTGTTTTTGCCATCGGCCCCCTGACGGGCGGGAAAGCGGGTGAGGTCGTGACCCATTTCGGCGGCACGTTGCTGGGCCGGGACGACGCGAACCTGGCTCCCAAGGTCACGGCCACCTTCAGCGGCGGGGGCACCGTCACGGCGGTTGCGACGATGCCCGGCGCGGGTGTTGGTCGTAACGAGGATACCTTCTTCGGTTTCGTGGCTCCGCCGGGCCAGAGCATCGTAAGTGTCGACTTCAATCCCACCGGCGGTCCTTATACCAATCTGGATGATGTGGGGTTCATCACCTCGGCCTTCGTGGTGGTTTCCCCAAAAGCCTCCAGCCCGGATCCGCGCCAGGGCCAGATCGATGTGCCGCGCGACGCGGTGCTGAGTTGGACGCCGGGAGCATCCGCCAGGATCCACGACGTGTACTTTGGGGCCGCCTTCGCCGACGTCAACACGGCCAGTCGAGCCAGCCCCAAGGGCGTCCTGGCCAACCAGGGCCAGGAGGCTGCCACCTATGACCCGCCGGGTCTGCTCACTTTCGGCCAGACCTATTATTGGAGGGTCGACGAGGTCAATGATGCACCGGGTGCCTCCATCTATAAGGGTGAGGTCTGGAGCTTCACGACCGAGCCTTATGCCTATGCCGTCAAGCCCGTCGCCGTCACGGCCTCCAGCTCCGAGGCCGGAGTGGGGCCGGAGAATACGATCAATGGCTCCGGGCTGACCGAGGGCCTGCACTCGAGCGCCAACACGGCCGCGTGGGTCAGCGACAAGGCCGGACCGCAGCCGACGTGGATTCAGTATGCGTTCGATCGAGTCTACAAGCTCTATGAAATGCGGGTGTGGAACTATAACGGGGCCTTCGAGCCGGTGCTGGGCTTTGGATTCAAGGATGTCACGATCGAGCATTCCACCGATGGAACGACCTGGACCTTACTGAAGGAGGTCCAGTTCGCGCGGGCCCCCGGTCAGGACAGTTATGCCGGCGCGGCCGTGAGCCTCGGGGGTGCGGTCGCCCAGTTCATCCGGCTGACCGCCAAAAACAATTGGGGGGGTGTGGCGCCGCAATTCGGCCTGAGCGAGGTGCAGTTCTCCTACGTGCCGGTCGACCCGCGACAGCCGGTCCCGGCTTCCGGGACCACAGGAGTAGAGGTGAATCCCACGCTGGCTTGGCGTGCGGGACGTGAAGCGGTCTCGCACCGGGTCTATCTCGGCACCGATCCGAATGCCGTACGCAACGGTACCGCTCCGGCCAAGACGGTCGCCGAACACCGTCTCACTCCCGGCCCGCTGGAACTCGGCCAGAGCTACTACTGGAAAGTGGTCGAGGTGAACGAGGCTGCCACTCCCACGACGTGGGAGGGGGACATCTGGAGCTTCGCGACGACAGAGTCCCTCGTCGTGGATGATTTTGAGGGCTATACGGATAGCGAGGGCAAACGCATCTACGAGGCCTGGGCCGACGGTTTTGGCTCGACCAACAACGGCGCGCAGGTCGGCTATGCCCAGGCGCCGTTTGCGGAGACGAAGGTCGTTCACGGCGGCGCGCAGTCGATGCCGTTGAGCTACAACAATGGAGGCGCTTTCACGATCTCCGAGGCCGTGCGCACGTTCGACACGCCGCAAGACTGGACGACCAGCGGCGTTAAGAGCCTGTCGCTCTACTTCCGGGGAGCGGCCGACAACAGCGGCCAATTGTATCTGAAGATCAATGGCACGAAAGTGCCATACAACGGCGGGTCGGGCGATCTCGCGCGGCCCGCGTGGATACCCTGGAACATCGACTTGTCCGCCGTGGGCGGCAACCTGAGCAGCGTGACGAAACTGACGATCGGAGTGGAAGGCGCCGGCGCCAAGGGTATCGTCTACCTCGACGACCTCCGGCTCTATCCCAAGGCACCGGAGTTCATCACGCCGGCCGATCCAGGCCAGACGAATCTGGTCGCCCTCTATGCCTTCGAGGGCAACACCAAGGACACGTCGGGCCACGGCTTGGATGGCACGATCAAGCAGGGGACGTTGATCAGCTCCGGTCGACCCGGGGGCGGGTCCGCGCTGAGGATCGAGCAGACCGGCTATGTGAATCTCGGCAATCCGCCCTCCCTGGACTTCGGCACCGGCGACTGGACGGTGACCGCCTGGTTCAAAACGATGCTCAAGGGCCTCGGCGATGCGAACAAGGGAACGATCTACGCCAAAGGCGGCGACGGGACCGGCGGCCAGCGCTATGCCCTGATCATGAGTGAAACGGCTGAAGGCGCGGTCTCCCTGATCTGTGATGATGACGCGGCCAAGTACACGACGGACTCCAAGAGCAAGACGAACGATGACCAGTGGCATTTCGTGGCCGCCCAGCGCGAGGGCACGGCCCTGCGGATCTACATTGATGGGCAACTGGAAGGCACTACGGCGATCCCGTCGGCCTATAATCTGGCGGGCACGTCGCAACACGATGCCTACATCGGCGCGATCGTCAACCACGCAGACGGGAATCTGTACAAACTGTACAGCGGCTTGATCGACGACGTGCGCCTCTACAACCGCGCGTTATCCCCGGCCGAGATCCTTTGGCTCGCAGGGTACACCGGCCCCGTAGCCAAGCCGTTCTGAGGCTCAGAGTTGGTTCAGAGTGCCACGGCCTATCACATCGGGTCATTGGTATTCGATGACTGGTCGCAGATGCGGATCGAATCCAGAGGTCCCGGCGGGCCATCCCCGGGGCCTCTGACTGTTCCCGCCAAGCTCTGTCAATCAACCGTAGGCAGCAGCGAGAAGCCCACTCAAGGTTTTTGCCTCGACGGATGGAGAAATCCCCGCTTGAAGTTCTTGGCAGCTCTCCGGGATAATTGGCCCGCCAGGATCAGCAATTTGTCGCGGCGGATCGGAAACGCCGCGCGCGGGCGATAGGGGATGCAATGGGAATTTTTGATCGTATCCCTGCAGGAATCATACGGCAGTTGGAAGGACGAGCCAGTGCTCGCGTTGTCACGGTGCTGGCCCTGGTGTTTGCCCTCAGCAGCGCCGACCTCGGCGCGATCGGGGCCATGGCGCTTCAATTGAATAGAGGCCTGGGCATCGGCGCGACGGAAATCGGCCTGCTCCTGACCGCCTCATCGCTCGTCGGCGCCATTGCCACTCTTCCGTTCGGCTGGCTGGTGGATCGCACGAACCGCACCCGCATGTTAGCCCTCACCGTCGTGCTGTGGGGCGTGGCGATGGGTCTCAGCGCGGCGGCCATGTCTTACTTCGAGCTGTTGCTGACGCGCCTGGCGCTGGGCGCCATGATTGCGGTATCGGTGCCGGCGGTCGCCTCGTTGGTGGGCGACTACTTTCAGCCGCAGCGGCGTGGACGCATCTACGGCTATATCCTCGCCGGCGAGTTGGTAGGCACCGGTTTCGGATATGTCGTCTCGGGCGAGTTGGCCCTGCTGTCGTGGCGGATCGGCTTCCTCGGCCTGGCCCTGCCGGCCTTTTGGGTCGCCTGGCTGGTCTACCGTTTGCCGGAACCCGCACGCGGTGGAGCCGACTGGCTGGAGCCGGGACAAGAGCGGATCGGAGAGCGCCGCCAGGCCGGATCTCCCGCGGGCAGCCCCAACGCCGACGTTCTCGACACGAGGGGTCTGATCCAGGACCTGATCCGGGAGGCCCACATTGAGCCGCGTCCCCACCTGGTGGAGGACCGGAATCCCGCCCGCTGGTCGCTGCTGGAGGCCGCCTGGTACATCCTGCGCATCCCGACGAATGTCGTCCTGGTGATTGCATCGGCCTTGGGTTACTACTTCTTTGCCGGGATGCAGACCTTCGGCGTGGTATTCGCGCATGGCTGGTTCGGCTTGGCGCATTCGGCGGCCATCGGGCTGGTGCTCCTGTTTGGGGCCAGCGGTTTGGCGGGAGCCTTGGCCGGCGGCCGCGTGAGCGACCGTCTGCTTGCCCGCCGGCATTTGACCGCGCGGATCACCGTAACGGTTTCGGCCTACTTGGGGACAGCGGTCTTCCTCTTGGCGTTTTTCGCGGTCCACACGCTGCGGGTTGCCGTGCCGGCCCTGATGCTCGCGGGCTTCAGTCTGGGGGCCGCCAATCCGCCCCTGGACGCCGCACGTCTGGACATCATGCACCCCTATCTGTGGGGACGGGCGGAAGCGGTCCGTGTCGCCCTGCGCCAGATCGGCGAAGCGCTGGGACCGGTGCTCTTCGGCTACGCGGCGGAACACGTCTTCGGCGGCGGTCCGGTGGGTCTGGAGCGGACCTTCCTGGTGATGCTCGTCCCGCTCTTTGTCAGCGGCGGGATCGCGTTCCTTGCGTTTGGCACCTATCCGCGCGATGTGGCTACTGCCTACGCGTACGCCCAGCGCACCTTGGAGAAAGAAAAGAGCGACAAACCCTAGGGCACGTACGCGACGTCTCGCAGGTATCGCCCGTGTACGGTGCGAATCATGGCTACGTGGTGAATCTTTTCCCTTGTTGCTTGCCCGGGGTTTTGATGGCGCCAGGAAATTCCTTGGTTAGCGGTATCCTCCTGACAGATTTCCGGTGCGGGCCGTACAGCCAGGGGCGGAGGATGCCGATGCTACCCATAGTACGGCCGCCACGCCGCGTGCGTGGTTTGGCGACGTGTGCCCGTGCAGTGATTATCGGCCCGTGCCCGCCCCAGGCCCGCAGGGCCCCAGGTCGCGCAGCGGCCCTCCGGGCCGAGGGTGGCCGGGCGGCGCGTCGGGGACAGGTCCGTGACGAATTGGATTGACGGCTGCGGTGCAATGTGGGATGATGAACGACACGTCCGCCCCAGGCCCGCAGGGCCCCCGACCCGAAGGCCGGCCGCGCAGCGACCCTCCGGAGCCGCAGACGCTTCCGGGCGGCCGGGCTGTGCTTCGGGGCCCGCAGCGCCGCTGTGCGTCGGGGAATGAGTGTAAAGTTTTGAGTTTCTGGTCGCAGGAGCACGCTATGGTCGACCCAAGACTCATGACGGAGAGCTCCGATCTCAATCACGAGGTATCTTTGAGGGCGGCAAGCATAAACATCGACGATTCCGTGCTGGTCCGGCAGGCCCAGGCCGGCGATACTCCCTCCATGGAGCGGCTAATCCTCAAATACCAGCATCGCATTTACAACGTCATTCTGAAAATGTGCCCAAATGCGGACGACGCGGCGGAACTTACCCAGGAGACGTTTGTCAAAGTAATCGAGAGCATAGAGAAGTTTAAGGGAAGGAGTAGCTTCTATACCTGGCTCTTCCGCATCGCGGTCAACTTGACGTTGAACCATTGCCAGCGGAGCGCCCGGACCGCTACCCGTTCCCTCGATGCTGAAGAAACCGATCCGGACAGCGATACGAGCCAATTGCTGAAGGATCTCCTGAGCGATGACCGGGCGGTCGATCCGGCCGCACTGGCGCAGAGCCGCGAGTTATGCGATCTGGCCAAGCGGCTGCTGCTGGAGCTCGAGGAGCCGCAGCGGGCGGTCGTCGTCCTGCGGGATATTGAAGGAATGGATTACGCCCAGATCGCGGACGTTCTGGACGTCGAGCTCGGGACGGTCCGCAGCCGGCTGAGCCGGGCCCGGAGTCATTTGAGGGATACGCTGGAGAATATGCTGAAATGAAGCCGAATCCGAATCTCGATGAACTGCTGAGCAGCTTCATGGATGGCGAGTTGAGCCCGCGCCAGCGGACGGAAGTCCAGCGCATGGCGACGCGCGATGCGCAGGTGGCCCGGCGCTTGCAGCAGCTTCAGAACTGCCGGTCCTTGTTCCGCTCTTTGCCCGTGGAGAAGGCCCCGAACGATCTGCTGGAACAGATCCGGGTGTCGCTGGAGCGGCACTCGCTCCTGCAGGAGCAGCCGGTCGTGCGGAGGCGTTCGATCGGGGCGTGGCAGTTGGCGTTTCGCCGGCTCGTGGCCGCGGCCGCGGTGCTGGTGCTGATGGGGGTCCTGGGCGTGGTGGTGTACCAGATCGTGTCGCCTGCTCCCCAGGGGGCGGTGCCACTGGCATCCGATACTCGCAGTCCCTCCGGAGGCGAGCGCGATCGAACTACGGTGATTCCGCTGACGGTGGCCGATGCCGGTTTTACCGGCCGGTTGGAGTTGCGGACCGCCCGGCTGGCGTATGCGGATACGTTCGTGGCCCGCGCCATCGAAAACAGCGGATTATCGGGCCAGGACCAGTCGGATCTCGTCGGTAACAAGCGGGTGTACCGGGTCACGGGCACGCGTGAGAGCGTTCAGCGCCTGGTGGCGTCGCTCAGCGGCGTCTGGCAGAATTTTGAGGGCGCTGTGCTGCAGGTGGATCGGCCCGAGAACGCCGCGACGCCGGTGGTGGTCGAGGGTGTGACGCCGGAGGAGGCCGCCGGCATCGTCGCCCAGAACAGCACGCAGGCCTCCCTCGAGGCCGCGGCGGGCTATGCCGTCATGAATCGCGTGGCGAAGGCCATGCCGGGCGGTGAATTCCGGCCCTTGATCCAGGATGATCCAAGCTCTCTGCTGGCCGCCCTGAGCATTCCCCGCCCCCGGGAGACCGGACCGGAACCGTCGACGCCGGTTACCGGCGTGCGTCCCGAGGGAAAAGCCCAGGTAAGCTTGACAATCGTCCTGAAATCGACGATGTAAGATTTACGGTTGTCGGTGCGGAAATCGCCAACAGTAGATCGTAAACCTTGAGTCACAGGTGGGGCAAGGGAATGCTCGAAATCCAGGACTGCTGCTTGGTCGTCGTCGATGTGCAGGGCAAGCTGGCCCAACTCATGGTGGACAAGGACGCCCTCTTTAAGAACATCCAGATCCTGATTCAGGCGGCGCGCCTCCTCGAAATCCCCCTCCTCTGGTGCCAGCAGGTGCCGCAAGCCCTTGGGCCGACGGTCCCCGAAATCGCCGCACTCCTGACCGGTGTTGAACCCATCGATAAGGCCAGCTTCAGTTGCTGCGGCCAGGAGCAGTTCAACGCCCAACTCAACACCCTCGGCAAAGAGCAGGTCCTTCTGTGCGGCATCGAGACCCACGTCTGCATCTACCAGACGGCGATGGACCTGATGGAAGGGGGTCTGGATGTCACGGTGCTCGCCGACGCCGTCTCGTCCCGGACCGCGCAGAACCGTCACATCGCCTTGACTCGTCTGGCCGCCGAGGGCGCCCATGTCAGCAGCACGGAAATGGTCCTGTTCGAGTTGCTCAAGACCGCCCAACACCCGCGCTTCCGCGACATTGCCAAGCTGGTCAAGTAGGCGTGCTCACTCGCGCGGCAGCGGCACAAGGAGCCGCCTCTTGCCGGTCGCCTCCAGTGCGATTTCGTCCACGCACGCCACCTGGACCGTCATACTGGCCTGCACGTAGCTGCGAATCTCGCTCTCGATGTGTTCCCTCACGCCCTCCCTCATCTGTTCGGTGGGGACAACCCGTACCAGCAGGACATCGGGCGCGGTTTGGACCACCTGGAATTGCCGGACGTACTGGTCCAGGTACTCGAAAAAACCGGTGAAGAACTGCACCGTGATGTCTTTCCCGGCGGGCGTCGTGATGATGTCCGATGGTCTGCCGTGGAGCGTTCGCATCAGCGGCAGATGGATCCCACACTCGCACACGCCGTGGCACGGTTCGCCCAGATCGCCAATTCGGTACCGGATGAAGGGAAAGACATAGTTGTTCAGGTTCGTGACGACCAGCTCGCCTGCACCATTGTCCCCGGCGTGCCCCGAGCCGTCCAAGCACTCGAAATAGTAGTTGTAGAGGTCCATGTGGTATCCCTTTTGGCACCGGCACTCAAAGCCCATTCGCATACATTCGGAAGCGCTGTAGTCCCGGTAGACAGGGCACCGAAAGACCTCGGAGATGTAGTCCCTCTGCTGCTGGAGCAGGCCCTCGCCGATCGTAATGGCATACTGCATCCGCGGGGCACACCGGCGCGCCGACAGATAGCGCGCCAGAGAGAAGACGGACGAAGAATAGCCGTAGACGCCGCGCAGGTTTCTGCTCTCGATGAGCTGCGCGATCGTCCCGATATTGGCAGGCGTGATGTCGCTGGTGCTGATGCCGACGTGCTCCGACGCCAGCATCTCCTTGAGAGAGAACTTCTTGCGGGGGGCAAGTCCGCCGGTGATGTCGATCTTGTTCCTGGGCGCCACTTTGAGAACCAGCTCGTTGATCTTGTCCCAGGGGGCAATGCCCATCGCCTCCTTGTTCAGCACAAAGGCGGCCGTCGTGTGGGCGGCTTCCGTGACATCATCGAGGTAAAACCGGAACGGCTCCCCGGAAGAGCCCGAGGTGTAGCAGGGGACCGGGTCCGCTTCCCGAGCCGGTCGGGAGAAGATCCGCTGAAAATGTGTGCGATACGTGCGCTTGTCGGTCAGAGGGAGTCGGCGCAGATCCTCGGGGCCCCGGATCTGGTCCGGGCTCAGGTTGGCCGAGGCGAAATACTGGCGGTAGAAATCCGTGTGGTCGAACGCGTACTGAAGCAATTGCTTCAGCCGCTGCCACTGGAGCCGGCGGATCTCGGAGAGCGGCAGAGCGCGCACGCGTCGTTGCTCGCGCCAGCTCGCGTAGAAGCGCTTCTGGAACAAGCGCCAATAAGTCTCCTGGAGAGGCCGTCGGACATACCATCGCCGCATCATTTCTCGATCCTCCCTGCCCAAGAGTGGGGCGGGCGGAAAGCCGGCACGGCGGCCGCCCACGACCCCGCCACGCGGATGTCCTCCGGATGATCCAGGCCGATGGGGTGTTTCTTCAGAGTCAAAGCCTTCCCGATGATTCTGAGCTTCGTGTAGTCGAATCCCATCATCCCCGCCGCCACAATGTCCGCGGCGATGGGGTCCATCGCGGCCAGGATGGTGCCGCCGTTTCGGGCCGTGGGCGTCAGGGGACCTTCCCCTTCCCCGGCGATGATGCCATCGATGACGGCCAGATAGCGGCGTTGCCTTTGGGCCTGCATCACGCCGTGGCGATCCGCATAGAACAGGATCTTGTTCAGGTCCAGGACCCCGCGCCAGACCGTGTCGTTGCCATACCACGATCCGGTTTGCGATTCCGGAGAACAGTTGATGCCGAGAAGCCCCAGCAGCCTCACGCTCCTTCTCAGAATCCGCCTGGTCTTGACCCACTGGATCAACGACTCGCTGCGCGTGTAGGCCCCCTCTCTCTCATCGCCTCCGTGCGCTGGAGTTCCCTGGCGGAAATGCGGAACCCAGTTCTTCTGGTTGGAGATGCCGAAGGTGTTCTTGAGCGCTGCGCTGACGCCGACCTTCGCGTGCGTCTTCAACTTCGGCACACTGATGATCGCGTCCGCCCGCAAGACCGTGTTGGAAATGCTGTACTCATGTTGGACGCCGGCGTGATGTCGGCGCGGAGTGGTCACATCCCACTGATTGAACGCACCTCGGCCGGGATGGTCCATTCCCGCGTACTCGCTGTCCGCTCCCAGGTCGATGATGGTAGAGCCGAAGGGATCCCCGGCGGGGACAGCTCGAATGGCCTGGTCGGCGCGCGGCGCCTCCGTGCGCAAATCGTAGGCGCAGATCGGAACGCCTTGCCTTTGCAGGTACTCCACCACGGCCTGAGTGCCGGTGTTTCTGAGGTTATTCTGGAAGGTGGACAAGGGCGTCGTGTGCATGGTGTTGTCCGCGATGACGATTCTGCCGGTCGCGCCGGTGGCCAGAAACGCATAGTCGGCGACGGCCCGCAGAATGCTCCCATGCACGATGACTCCTTCGCGCCCGTCACAAGGTTTGCGCCGGCCATACCGCGGATGGTAATCGGTGACGAAATTTGGCTTGATGAGGACGAACTCCCCCTTGCGAATGATGTCTCCCAAGGGATTCCAGGCCGGCGTCCCGACGTGCGCTGGGTCCAGGCCCAGGTTGATGAAGGCGGTGCGCACCATGTCGTAGACCGGATTGTCTTCCTGGAGATCGACATTCTTCCAGGGCGATTCCGGATAGGCCTGCGGCGGATGAAAGGGCGGCGGCTCGGGATAGTCAGGCACGTGCGCCTGGACCACCGAGACCACGCACGGGCTGTCATGCCGGCCGTTGTCCATCGTCTGTGTTCCTCTGGCTTCGTTGGCATCATTACCGGATTCAACCTTCGGGCCGCATTGTAAGCCCGCGGCGGCACGCCGGCAAGGGATCGAGGGGTGTGCCGGAGCTTCCCATGAAGATGGAAAAAAATCTTTTGTGCAAAGCAGATCTTCTTGTTGACGGATTCGACACCTGTAGAATATATTCTATGGCAGTCGAATAGTGAGGTGAATATCATGGGAGTATCGCGAAAAGGAAAAGCGCCGCCGGGGCCGTCGCCGGTCGAGTTGACCGAGGCCGAGTGGGAGATCATGAAGGTCGTCTGGGAAAAACAGCCTTGTACGGCGGGAACGGTTCAGGAAGAGCTCGCCGCGACCCGGGACCGGGCCTACAGCACGGTCAAGACCACGATGGACCGGATGGTCGAAAAGGGATTCCTGCGGATCGAGAAGATTCGCAACCTGCAACTGTTCTCATCCTGTGTCAGCGCGGTCGAAGCCAGACATGGTGAGTTCCGCCGGATGCTCCAGCGGGCCTTTGACGGCGCGCTGACCCCGATGATGCAGTTCCTGATCGAGCACGAAGGCCTGTCGAAAGACGAGGCGGCGCAACTGCGCGAGCTGATTCGCAAGACGGAAGGCAAGAAGGACCAGACATAGTCGAACCGGGCAGTGCTTGTGGAGGTGACGGACAATGGACGCGCTTCTCCATGCTTGGATAACCAGCGTCAATGACGTCGGTTGTGCGTTCTGCAATCATGTCGTCGCCGTATTTGTCCAGAGCGGCGTGCTGATTATCGTACTTCTGAGCATCGATCTTCTGTTGCGCCGGCGCCTTCGGGCGACGGTGCGGTACTGGATCTGGATGCTCGTTTTCCTCAAGCTCATACTTCCTCCGAGTCTCTCCTTGCCTACGGGGGTCGGCTATTGGATTGGCAGGTACATCCCCCTCTCTATGCTCGTTTTGCCACAGGTCTCGGAGGCGACCGCGATACCTGCCGCTTTTCCGGAATCCCTGGTGATGGAAGTACGGGCGATTGGGGATCGTGGTGCGGACGTCGCCCCCACGCCGCGTGCGCGTCTCACCTGGCAAGGGGGCGTCTTCCTGCTTTGGGGTGCCGGCGTCCTGGCCTTGGCCAGTTGCGTGTGGCGGCGACTGCGTTTTGTGAAGGGACTGCGGGCACGGGCCACCCCGGCGGAAGGCCTTCCACTCGAACTCCTGGACCAGTGTCGCCGACGCCTGGGCGTCCGCCGCCAGATCGAAATGAGGGTGGCGTCCCACTTATGCAGTCCTGCCGTCTGCGGGCTCTGGCGCCCCACGATCCTCATGCCGGCGGCACTGCTGGCGGAACTGCCGCCGGAGAAGCTTAGGGCCATCCTGATCCACGAGTTGGCCCACGTCCGTCGTGCCGACCTGTGGGTCAACTGTCTCCAGACGGGCTTCCAAATCGCGTACTTTTACAATCCGCTGGTTTGGCTGGCGAACGCGATCGTACGGCGCGTGCGCGAGCAGGCGGTTGACGAAATGGTGCTGGTGGCTCTCGGCGCGGAGGCCGGGAGCTACAGCGGAACGTTGGTTGACATTGCGGAGATGGCTTTCTTACGAGCCGGTTCGGCCCTCGGCCTTGTAGGCGTGGCCGAATCGAAGAAGTCATTAGAAGGGAGGATCAGACACATGTTGAACAGACCAATACCGAAAAGTGGACGAGTGGGCGTTGTGGGGGTGCTCGTGATTGTCTTGGCGGGGGCGCTGTTGCTACCGATGGCGGCCGCACAGACCCGGACCTCGGCCGCAGAATCCGTAACTGCGCAGGGTGCCCCCGAACTGCCGCCGGGCATCGCGGAACTGTTTGGGCTATCCAAGCACGACCTCCTGGCGAAATACGGCCGGCCCAGTACCATCTTCTACGGCCAGAATCAGTACAGCCTGGACAATCTGCCGCAACGATACTTCATGATCTTCGGCGAACAGGGTCTGTCGTTCGGCATGGAGGCGGATCGCGTCACGGGGATCACTCTGCTGAGCCCGGCCCATGTCTTCGGCAACGGCGTCCGCGTGGGGGACCCCGAAGCCAAGGTTAAGGAGGCGTTCGGACCGGATTACGTCATCGAGGAGTCGAAGATCAAGGACTTCCTCATCTATCGGCAGTTCGACCTGAGCTTTGAGGTGTACAAACCTGACCGCATCGTCCGGGAGATCAACATCGGCGGCAGCTATGGGGCCGCTGGACGGGCCAGGCAGAAGATGGGAAGAGCCGGTGCGGAGCAGGCAAACGTCTCCGCGCTGCCGCCGGGGATCGCGGGGTTGTTCGGCCTGTCCAAGAACGATATGCTAGCCAAGTTCGGCCAGCCCGAGGCGATCTTCTACGGAGGGAAGCAGTACACCCTGGACAACCTGCCCGAGCAGTATTACATGAACTTCCGGGAACCACGGTTGTCGTTCCGCATCCGGGCGAACCGCGTCGTCGAAGTCACGCTGCTGGGTCCGGCCTTTGTCTTTGGCAACGGCGTACGCGTGGGTGACTCGGAAGACAAGGTCAAGCGGGCGTTCGGACCGGATTACGTGGTCAAAGAATCCCGGATCAAAGACTTTCTCATCTACCGGCAGTTGGACCTGAGCTTTGAGGTGTACAAACCCGACCGCATTGTCCGGGAGATCAACATCGGTGATACTTATGGTAGACGCGACCAATCCGAACAGAGGAGAGGCGAGGGACAGAGAGCCGATCGGGTGAATCTGTCTGCGATCGGCAAAGCCTGTCTTGCCTACGCGGATACTCACGAGGACAGGCTGCCGCCGGACCTGCAGACGCTGGTCAAAGAAATGGACCTGTCACCGGGCGTGCTGGAGTCAGCGCATAAGCCGCAGGATTTCAAGGGGCCCAGCTACATCTATATCCCCGGGCAGACCGTGGAGATGTATCCGGTCAATATTGTGGCGTATGCGAATCCCGAATTCTGCGCGGACGGCGTCAACGTTCTGCACCTGGACAGCCACGTCGAATTCATGAAGCCGGAGGCCTTCCGGCGGGAACTGAAGGAGACGTATGGGCGCCTGGGCCAGCCGATGCCCGAGGTCAAGTTCCAGGACTGAGCCGAGGTCAAGCCCCGTCCGCCGGGGGTACAGTGGGGTCAGAGCGTGATTCGTGATTAGAGGCTGCTGAATCGCTGATCAAGCTCTGGCCCCAGCGGGCAGGCGAAGCGACAAAGGGGAATTCGTATCACTCTCGCGCCGCAAGGACTTGCGAAGCGGTACGGCGGATGTAGTGGTACAGCGGGGCGGCCAGGCCGAAGTGGGCCGTGAGCTGGTCGGCGAACTTGGGTGACAAGATTGCCTCGTCGATCTTGCGGTTGCAGGTCAGGTAGAAGCTCTTGTAGCCGTACCAGGTGCGGATCGGCTCGGGCTTGTCTTGACCGATGGGACGCTTGTAACGCTCGCCTTCCAGAGTGAATACGTCCTGTTTGGCGAACCAGGCAACAGCCTTGAGGAAGGATTCGGGGTCTTCGTCGATCTGCCGGCGGAAACGGGCCATCAGCTCGGGGCCGCGTCGTAGAAGCCCAAGCCGTAATGATACGAGGTGGGGGTGATCTCCAGGTAATAGCTGGGAATGTAGTGGGCCCAGTCCTTGCCGGAGCGCTTGAACGCAATCCATACGTGGTCGCGGAAGGGCGATTTATTCTTGGAGAACCGCGTATCGCGGTAGATTCGCGCGATCGCCTTGCCCACGGCGGGGGCCACCTCGAACGACAGATCGATCCCCAGCATGAAGTCCGCCAGATCGTTGACCAGATCCCGTAGAGGCGTCAACACGTGTTCTTCGTAGACAGACCGGTGCGCCTCGAACCAGGCCTTGTCGTTATGGAGACCCAGGTCGCGCAGAAACGTGAACGTCTTGCGAGAGAACCCCTGGAACTGCTGCTCAGATTTCAGTGCCATCCCCTTTTGCCTGCCAGTCGAGCCCTGACCCCAACATGGGCCTGTTTGGCGGACGCTTGGCGAAATGCCGCAACGACCTCACGCAGTTTTCTTTTTCGGCTCTTTGGGCTCGGACTTCGCCTCGGATGTGGCGGCGGGCTTGGCGTCCGGCTTCTTCTCGCCGGATTTGCTCTTGCTGCCCGTGTCCGCACTGGCGGCGCTCTTGTAGCCGTCGCTGCGATAATCGGTGCAGTAGAACCCGGAGCCCTTGAAGATGATTCCGGCCCCGCTGCCGATGAGACGCTTCAGCGCGGTCTGGCCGCAGGCGGGGCACACGCGCAGCGGCTTGGCCTTGATGCTCTGAAAGGCGTCAAACTCATGTTGGCAGTTCTGGCACACATACGCGTACGTCGGCATACTTCTTACTCCGTGCTATCATGTTACTCCGAGGCGGTCTCCGTTGCCTCCGTGCCCTCGGCCGGGACCTGTTCCTCGGTTTGCGGCGTTGACTGCGGCGACTGGGCTCCGGGGGCCTGGGCCGTCCTGGCCGGGGCCTGAATCTTGTTGATCGCCACACGGCTGGGTCGCAGGACCTTCCCGTTCAGCGCATAGCCCCTCTGGAATTCCTCCAGAACAACATCGTCCTCCTTATCCGGCTCCGAGCGGCGCAGCATGGCTTCATGTCGCGCTGGATCGAATTTCTCATTTAGCGCGTCAATCGGATGCACGCCGTGCGTCTTGAGGATCGTCAGCATCTGGTCGCGGATAATCTCCACGCCCCGGGCGACGGCCTCCACGTTCTGTGCCGACTGCGCCTCCCGCAGCGTGCGGTCGAAGTTGTCGAGGATCGGCAGAAACGAGCGGATGAACCTCTCCTTCTCGTACGCTACCGTATCGGCGATATTCTTCGGCACCCGTTTCTGAAAATTCGCGTAGTCGGCGTAGACCCGCTGGAGCCGGTCGACCAACTCGTCCTTCTCTTTCCGCAGTGCCTCGAAGTCCTGCTGCAATTTGTCCATCTCCTTGTCCAAGGCTTTGGCGGATTCGTTCGATTTCAGTTCCTCTTCCTCGTTCGTTTTTT
This sequence comes from Planctomycetota bacterium, assembly GCA_023481165.1. GTDB lineage: Bacteria > Planctomycetota > Phycisphaerae > Sedimentisphaerales > Anaerobacaceae > PLanc-01. The sequence goes on from JAMCWO010000239.1 coordinate 27,476, forward strand.
TGGCTTTCTCGTCCATAATCAGCTACCGAAATGTCGTTTGAGTCTCTCGAAGAAGTTCTTCGACTTTGGTGAGACGTTCTTGTTTTCGGTTTGCGCGAACTCTCTGAGTAATTCCTCCTGCCGACTGTTCAGGTTCGTCGGCGTTTCCACGGTGACCTGAACGAGCTCATCGCCGGTCCGGCCGGTCCGCACATCGGGCAGTCCCTGGCCGCGGATGCGAAAGAGACTGCCATACTGCGTTCCCGGCGGGATCTTGAGTTGCCGCGTGCCATCGAGACTGGGCACATCAATCGTGGCGCCCAGAGCGGCCTGGGTGAGACTGATCGGCACTACGGCAATCAGGTCGTTGCCGTCCCGCTCCAGGAACTCGTGCGGGCGGATGCGGACGTAGACGTACAGATCGCCGCTGGGCCCGCCGTCGCGGCCGGGCTCGCCCTCGCCGGCGACGCGAATCCCCTGGCCTTCATGCACGCCCGGCGGGACCTTGATGGTCACCGTGCGCTTCTTCGGGACGCGGCCGCTGCCCCGGCAGGTGGGGCAGGGAGTCTTGACGATCTGGCCGGTCCCCTGGCATTGCGGACAGGTCGAGACCATCTGGAAGAACCCGCCGCCCTTGGCGACCTGGCCGCTGCCGCCGCACAAGGGACAGCGCGTCGGCTGCGTCCCCGGGGCAGCGCCGCTGCCGCCGCACGTGGAACAGCGGTCCTGCCGCGTGAACTCGATCGTTTTCTCCGTGCCATGCGCCACTTCGTCCAGCGTCAGCTCGACGCCGGTCTCCAGGTCGTAACCCCGCGCCGGCCCGCCGCGCCGGCCGCCACCCCCGCGCCGGCCACCTCCGCCCCCGAAGACACTGCCGAAGAAATCCTCGAAGCCGAACATGCTGAAGATGTCTTCGACGTTCATCCGCGAGAAGTCGTGCATGCCCGTCCCGCGGAGCCCCTCATGGCCGTACTGGTCGTACTGCTTGCGCTTCTCCGGGTCGCGGAGGCCTTCGTAGGCCTCGGCGCACTCCTTGAACTTGGCCTCGGCCTCTTTATTGCCGGGGTTCTTGTCCGGGTGGTACTTGATCGCCATCCGCCGGTAGGCGCGCTTGATCTCCTCGGGCGAGGCGTTCTTCTCCACACCCAGAGCTTGATAATAGTCCTGCTTGGCCATGTTGCGAAAAGACCAGCCACAAAGGACGAGGTGTGAAGTTTGATGTCTGAAGTCGGAAGAAAGAGGCCGATCTCCGAAATCAAAAATCAACCAGCAAATTTCTCACTTCAGACTTCGCCCTTTGTGGCAAAAGATCCACATGCTACGGACTACCGGACGGAGCCGTGGATCGGCTCTTCCTCTTTCTCCTTGACTTCGGTGATCAGCACGTTGGTCGTCAGCATCAGGCCGGCGACGGACGCGGCCATCTCCAACGCCGTGCGTGCCACCTTCGCCGGATCGACAATACCGGCTTTGAACATGTCTACGTATTCACCGGTGTTGGCGTTGTAGCCGATGTTCTTATTCCCATCGAGCTTCTCGAGCAGTTCGGCCACGACGACATCGCCCGGCTGGCCGGAGTTGTCGGCGATCTGGGCCGTAGGGGCTCGCAGCGCCTGCGTGACGATATCGAAACCAATCTTCTCGTCGCCCTTGGCCTTGGCGCGGGCCTTATCGACTTCTTTGAGGGCCCGCAGGAAGATGACGCCGCCGCCGGGCACGATCCCCTCGGCCGCCGCCGCCCGGGTCGCGTGCAGAGCGTCGTCGAGCAGGTCCTTGCGCTCCTTCATCTCGGTCTCCGTGGGGGCGCCGGCCTTGACGATGGCGACGCCGCCGGTCAGCTTGGCCAGACGCTCCTGGAGCTTCTCGCGGTCATAATCGCTGGTGGTCTTCT
>JAMCWO010000001.1 GCA_023481165.1 Planctomycetota bacterium
GTACAGTCAGTTGCCGATGCTACTCAACGCCTTGACCCGCGTCCTTGACAAGCAGGAGGCCGTCGCGTAGAGTCGTTCCCTGTTACTCGACCGCAGGTCGAATTCCAACGACAAGCGGGACAACTTCGGATTCAGTACCAGTTCGACAAGGTCTACACCTTGTATGAACTGTGGGTGTGGAACTCCAATCAGCCGGTAGAGTCCTTCATCGGCTTTGGCGCCAAGACCGTCAAGATCGAGTACTCCACCGATGGCGCAACGTGGACCCCCTTGGCTAACGTGCCGGAATTCGCCAAGGCGACCGGCAAGCCCGGTTATACAGCGAACACTATCGTCAGCTTCGGCGGGGTCTCGGCTAAGTACGTTAAGCTGACCATCGAGAAAGGCTGGGGCAGCACACCCTCCGCTGGTCTGAGCGAAGTGCGATTCTTCTGTATTCAAAGCGCCGCGGTACCCAAACCGTGAGGTCGTAGAACGGAGCGACCCACTTGGCATGAATGAGGGGTCCCAAACGCGGCGAATTGCGTTTGGGAAGGGCTCCCACCGGCGAAACAGAGCCGGTGGGGACCCGAACCCGGACACGGGCCGGCGGAGAACGGGGCCGCCGGCCCGCGCTGTTTTCCGCCGCAGACGGCACGGTGAGCAAAGGTAAGTGGGGGCAAACCTACCCATTTCACAGATTGTCTTTCGCAGACAAGAACTCCGTAGGCATCCAGGGGCCAGCCGCCGTCAGGACAGTCGCGGGGTTCTTCCGCGGGAATCCCCCACTCGGTCCGCGGAATCCGCAACCGCTTCCCGCGCATCGAGCCGGTCGAAGGTTCAGCTATTGCCCATCTGCCCGACAGGCCTCGGCCGGCTGCGGCGGCGGTTCCTCCGGCAGTCCCGCCGCGGCGGTCAAGCCCACGACATGCCCCACCGCCACGCTGCCCAGATAGATAGGCCAGTAGATGCACTCCTCAAAGAACTGTCCGATATTTCCGCCGACATAGGTGCCGTAGGCAGGATAGAGCAGCCGACAGGCCTGTTTCTGCTCGGCCAGAGGCCGGTACGTTTCCTCGTAGCTCAGCGCGGTGGAAGAAGCGACGGCCTCCACGTACAGATCGAAAAACGGAACGATGTATAAAATTGCGTAGATTCCCTTGTATCGTTGCCGGGCGAAATCCCGGGCGTGGCCCGCCTCGTGCAGGGCTATCGGGGCCAGGTCCGAATACAGGTTGAGCGTGTTGGAGAAGGGATTGTAGTTGTCGCCCCCGAAGAACCGCCCCGGCAAGACCGTGTAGTACAGCCAGGACAGAAAGCCGATCGGATAGCGCCAGATGGGGTGGATATTCTGGTTGCGGAAAGTCCGGCGCCATTCATCGCCGGGCGTATACGCATTGATCCGCAGCTCGGTGTCGCCCAGCTCGTTCTCGCGGCAGAATTGCACCAGGACCTCGATCGTCTCATCGGAGATCTTGTGGCTGTCCACCTTGGCGTTCCAGAGCAGGAGCTTGTCGAACAGACTCGGGGGCCAGTACCAGCCGCTGGCATCCAGCCAGCCGATGGGCTTGCCCCGCACCGCCTCCGGGTCCTGCCGGGCGAGAGGATACTGCCCCGGGTAATCCGCGACCGACGTGAACTGATAGGGAACCGTGGCGCAGCCGCACGCCAGCAGCGGCAGCACCCAGATCGCACTCTTCCACAACACGATTCGCATCGTTCGGTCCTTGTCAACGATTTCGACGAATACGCGAAGTCACCAGTGTACCAGGATTGTGAAAACTTGGGGAGGGCTTTGGGTAAGCGGGTCGATAGAGCCCTGGGAGGAGCATATCTTCGACGTGGACACGAGGGGTGGACTGTGCTAATAATGGCGGCCTGGATGGAATCCGCAGCTTTTCTGCGGCAGGACAAAGGAGAGAGCCATGCCAGAAGCCGATGTGACGAAAGAGCGAAAGCAGTTCTACGAGAAGATCCCGATGGCAACGCCGGGGTTCTTTCTCAAAGGGGCCAGTGCCCTGGATTGGGGCATGAAGAACCGCCTGGCGCGCATTTTTGACCCGGACAGCGGCAAAACCGTCATGCTGGCCATCGACCACGGGTATTTCCAGGGCCCGACCACCGGGCTGGAACGAATCGACCTGACGGTCGTGCCGCTGATGTACCATGCCGACGCCGTGATGCTCACGCGGGGCATCCTGCGCACCACGGTGCCGCCGACGCTGAACAAGCCGATCGTCATGCGCTGCAGCGGCGGCCCGAGTATCCTCAAAGAATTATCGAACGAGGAATTGGCCGTCGACATCGAGGACGCCATCCGGATGAACGTGGCGGCCATCACGTTGCAGGTCTTCATCGGCGGGGAGTTCGAGACGCGGTCGGTGCACAACATGACCCGGCTGGTGGACATGGGCCTGCGGTACGGCATCCCTACCATGGCGGTGACCGCTGTGGGCAAGGACATGGTTCGCGATGCCAAGTACTTCCGGCTGGCCTGCCGGATCTGCGCGGAATTGGGGGCCCAGTTCGTCAAGACATACTATGTGCCGGAAGGGTTCGAGACGGTCGTGGCCTCTTGCCCCGTGCCGGTTGTCATGGCGGGAGGCAAGAAGTTGCCGGAATTGGACGCTTTGACCATGGCCTACAACGCCGTCCGAGAGGGCGCCGGCGGGGTGGACATGGGCCGCAATATCTTCCAGAGCGATGCGCCTCAGGCCATGATGCAGGCGGTCCGCAAGGTCGTCCATGAGGGCGCCAAACCCACGGAGGCCCATGAACTCTACCTGACCTTGAAGAAGAATGAAAAAAGAATCGGCTCATAGAATGCAGGGGCAGTCGCTCCAACCGTCTTCGGAGCACCTGATCCAGGTCATACTGATCCTGCGCGGGCTTCTGGCGAAGCCGACGGGCGACCCGGATGTGCCCTGGGAGCCGGTGATTCTGAAAACGATCAGCAGCAAAGAAGCCGTTGATTTTGCGCGTGATGAGGCCAATGCCGAGAGCGCGCGCTATCCTGAGCCTTTGATAAAAGGCGGGAAGCCGCCGCTGTTTGTGACAGTCCCGGAGTTGAAGTCGGATGAGCTGCGCAAACAGATGGAAGAGAGGATCGCACGGTTTGCCGCACACTACGGCGGCAAACCGGAGATCGTATGCCTGCGGGACCTCGGGATGCTCTACGTCGACCGCGAACAGGAGGACACAAATCTGCCGTTGCACCACAAAGTCGCCCTGGTCACGGGCGCGGCCGGAGCAATCGGGTATGGGATCTGCCGGGGGCTATTGGAGAAGGGTTGCCGTGTGGCCGCGACGGACCTGGCGGGCGAGAAACTCGATCGCCTGGCCGCCGACCTGAGACTGATGGCCCCGAACCGGACAATTCCTGCGGTTTTGGACGTGACCGATCAGGAATCCGTCGCGGCGGGTTTCGAGATGGTCTCCCGGACCTGGGGCGGGATCGACATCGTGGTGATCAACGCCGGCATTGCCATGGTCGCCCAACTCAAGGAAACCGCCCTGGAAGCCTTTCGGCGCTTGGAGAAGGTCAATGTTGAAGGGACACTGCTGACGCTCGCGGCGACCGCCCATCATTTCATCCGGCAGGGAACCGGGGGCGACATTATTATCGTCTCCACGAAGAACGTTCCGAGTCCCGGCGCGGGCTTCGGCGCCTACAGCGCGACGAAGGCCGCCTGTCACCAACTTGGCCGGATTGCCAGTCTGGAGCTGGCCCCGCATGGGGTCCGCGTCAACATGGTGGCGCCGGACGCCGTGTTCGGGGAAGGCCCGTTCAAATCCGGTCTGTGGGAAGGGATCGGTCCCGACCGCATGCGCGCCCGGGGGCTTGATGAAAAGGGGCTGCAAGATTATTATCGCGACCGAAATCTGCTGAAGGCTCGGATTACCGAGCGGCATGTGGCCAACGCCGTGCTGTTCTTTGCGACCCGGCAGACGCCGACGACGGGCGCCACGATTCCGGTCGATGGGGGACTGCCCGATGCCACTCCCCGCTAGAAGGAAACAAGGATACTTTGATGAAGGTCAATGTCACGAAACGAAACGAGCGCGGCCAGGATATCGCCGCGGACCAGGCACTCGCGGATTTGATCCGCATCTCGAACATCGTGGGCAAGGACCCCGCCCTTGTCCAGGGCGGCGGCGGCAATACCTCGGTCAAGACGACCGACGGCAAGTACATGTACATCAAGGCCAGCGGCACGGCTCTTAAGGACATGAACACGGCCCAGGGCTGGCGCAGAATGTGTCTCGATTCCGTCCTGGCCATCATCCGAGACCCATCGATCACGAAGCTCCAGACGCAGACGCGGGAAGTCGAGGTGGTCAACCGCCTGCTGCTTGCGTGTGACGACAACGTCACCAGCGGGGCCAGACCATCGGTGGAAGCCCATCTGCACGGCCGGCTCGATCAGTGCGTCATCCACCTGCACCCGAGCGTGGTCAGCGCCTATCTGAACGCCAAGGATGGGCAGGCCAGGCTCGAGAAGCTCTTCCGGGACGAGAAGGCCCAGCCCCTGTGGGTGCCCTACGTCAATCCCGGTTACACCCTGGCCCGGACGATCGAGAAACTGGTGGCGGGTTATCGCGTCCAATTCCGGAGGATGCCGCGGATTCTGTTCCTGGACAAGCACGGTTTGTTCGTGACCGCTCCCACGGCCGGCGCTGCGCTGCGGCTGGTCCGCAAGGTGATCGAGCGCTGCGGCGAGCCGCTTCGTCCACCGGCGGGCACCCGGACCCGTCTGCCCGAGGAGGACCAAGTCCGCGCGGCCAAGCTCTGCGTGCGCCGCGCGTTTTTCGAAGCAACCGGGACGTACACACCAGTGACCTACACGGACGACAGGGTGGTCGCCGGCTTCGAGCGGTGTGCCGACGCCAAGCGACTGCTGTCGTGCGGAGCTTTGACGCCCGATGAACTGGTGTACTCCAACGGGCCGGCGCTGTGGGTGGACCGGTGCGATGCCCAAGCGATCGCGAAACGCCTGGCGGCGCAGATCGGCGCAGGCCGCAAGCCTTCCGCAGCGTTTCTCGTGAAGGATGTCGGGCTGTTCACGGCCGGCACCGGCAAGATCGCCCAGACCGTCAGGGACGTCGTCGCGTATTCCCTTTTCATTCGCGCGAATGCGCGCCGGATGGGCGGCATCCGCACCCTGACGCGGGCCGAGCAGAAGTTTATCAATGAATGGGAATCCGAGGCCTTTCGTATGAAGCTCGTCAGCGGCACGGGCCAGGGCCAATTGCACAACCGCATTGCCGTCGTGACCGGGGCCGGCAGCGGCCTGGGCCGGAGCATCGCGGTCGGCCTGGCGCGGGCCGGGGCTTTGGTCGCCCTGACGGATATCGACGAGAAGTCGGCCCAGGAGACCGCGGGGATCATCGCCTGCGAGCGCTCCGCCAAGCAGGCCAAGGTCATCCGCTGCGATGTCACGAGCGAAGACAGCGTCCGGGAGACCTTCGAGCAACTGCTGTCGCACTGGGGCGGCCTGGACATCCTCGTCAACGCCGCCGGAATTGCGCCGCCGTACGCCCTGGTGGACATGCCTGCCGACAAATGGCGGCTGGCCCTGGAAGTCAATCTGACCGGCTACTTCCTGATGGCGCGCGAGGCGGCACGGATCATGATCGCGCAGGGCATGGGCGGCAGCGTCATCAATCTCAGCTCCAAGTCCGGCCTCGACGCCAGCAAGAACAACGCCGCCTACAACGCGACCAAGGCCGGGGAGCTGCACATGGCCCGCGGCTGGGCTTTGGAGCTTGGCGAGCATGGGATCCGCGTCAACTGCATCGCGCCGGGCAATGTATTCGAGGGCTCCAAGATCTGGAATCCGGAGTACATCAAGGTCTGCGCGAGGAAGAATGGCATCAGGCCCGACGAGGTCATCCCCTTCTACGTGAACAAGACCGCGCTGCGGCGGGAGATCAAGGGACAGGACGTCGCGGACGCGGTCGTCTTTCTGTGCTCCGACAAGGCCCGCACGATCACGGGGCAGACCCTGGTCGCCGACAGCGGGCAAGTCATGGTCCGATAAAACGTAACAGGCGATCGGTTATTTGCGGAACGAGGGTCCGAGGCATGGACTACTGGAATGATGGAATAGTGGAATGATGGGTGGAAATCCCCATTGCCTTCCCAATATTCCACTATTCCAACGTCCTCGCGGCAGCCATACGTCCGAAAATCACTGGATTTTCTGCGCATTTTCCGCGATCTGTGCTTGACAGTTCGTCGTATTGCTGTTAAATGTAGCCGCATCGCTCACATGGTCCACGGAAATGGAGGAGACCACACCTCGTCGCAACTGTGGATTGTCACAGGACCATGTGCTTAAGGAGGAGCGCCTCTGACTGGAGGAAGAGGCATGGCGACAGATGGATGCATCTTAAACATGGCCCAGCCACTATCGGTGTCCCTGCCACAATCCCAAGCGGTCGGGATGACCGGTAACCGCCGACCTTTCGGTGGCTCAAAGGCTGTACCGTCGGCACTATCCACGGCGGACTTCCTCTGTCCCCCGCGCTGGAGCCAACCTCCCGTTCGACGCCCTCGGAAGAACAGACGGCCGCACCGGGCGGCGGATCAAGCTTCTCTCCTCTACTTATCTCTCACAAGGTGCTGCGCGGCCGCACACTTCGTACCAGCGGGCCGCGCAGCACCACCATTGGACCTTTACTTCAGCCCCGCATCGTGGCGATCCAGGGGCGACGGTTTCCTCAACGTCATGTCACATGTTTAGGATTCTTATAGCCTCTGGATTGCCCTTTTTTCGACAGCAATGACATCAGAACTCAATCGCGGCGGCTTTGCTTCTTCCAGGCTCGGACGTAGTCAACCTGGAATGTGGAGGGAAGGT
>JAMCWO010000169.1 GCA_023481165.1 Planctomycetota bacterium
CCAGATCAGCGGCGTGGTAAACGACTTCACTACGACCATGATTCGTGTTCCTCGCAGCAGATTATCCGACGTATCGAGATTTCCACCAGAGCACGTGCGGCAATTGTCCCCTAGGACATGCTCTAAGTCGAGATAAAAAAAGGACTTGGGCAACTATGGACAGGCTCTGGGCCGGCCGATATATTCTTGCGTGGCTCGCATGAAAGAACGGGAGGAGATACGCGTCTATCTACTAAAAGGAGACTGATATGGTTATCTTTGCAGCGATAGCGCTAGGGGCATTCATTGTCGTGGCGGGAGCGTTCCTGTTTGGACACGATCACGATCTGGGCGGCGATTTCGACCATGACTTCAGCCATGATGCCGGTCCGGACGTCCACGGGATCGTCGGGATCTTCTCGACGAAGGTGATTTTCACCTTCATCATGGGCTTTGGAGCGGCGGGGGCCATCGCGAACCACTACGGCTGCGACTATCCCATCGCTTCCCTCGTCGGGATCGTGGCCGGGATCGTGCTGGCGACCCTCATGTACGGCATCATCCTGTTGTTCACCGAGCAGCAGTCCAACTCCGTCATTGGCGTGGACTCCCTTCTCGGCTGCGCGGGTACTGTGACCGTGCCGATCGACAAGGATGCCGTCGGAGAGATCGGCGTCAGCATCGGGGGCGAGTACCGCACCTACGCCGCCCGCCTGCAAGGCTCCAGCGCCCTGCCGAAAGGGCACGCCGTGCGGATCGTCGACGTGGCCGGACCGGTGCTGACCGTCGATGAGGACAAGGGCTCCAAATGACTATTGAGCGGCTGCGACGCTCGTTTGTAGTAGGGGCGAATAATCATTCGCCCCTACAAACCCCGACGAGCCGCGCCACCTTTGGACGATAGACGATAACCTTCTGCACAGGAGAGGCGCAAATGAACACACTACCGCTGATCGCCGCATCAAGTGGCCAAGCCATGATCGCAGGAATGATTCTGCTGATCGCCGTTGCCTTTGTCGTGGTGGTCTGGGCGATGGCGACCCGCTACAAGAAGATTCCGCCCAACCAGGTGGGCATCTTCTATGGCCGCAAGTACAAGTACATCGATGCCAACGGCAAGCTCCAGCATCGGGGCTTTCGGGTTGTCGCCGGCGGCGGCGCCCTGCTGTGGCCGATCATCGAGCATTTTCAGCCGATGTCCACGGCGGTCTCCCAGGTCGAGATCGACGAGCATGACATTCCCAATAAGGACAACGTGAAGATCAGCGCCAAGGGCGTGGCGACGTACAAGATCGAGACGACGCAGGAGTCCCTGCACAACGCGGCCGCCTCGTTTCTGGGCAAGAGCGACGACGAGTTGGCGCGGATCGTTCGGAACATCCTCCAGGGCCACCTGCGGTCGATCATCGGTAAACTGAACATCAATGAGATCCTGCGGGACCGGGACGCCTTCAACAAGAAGGTGGTCGAGGAATCCACGGAAGAGCTGCGCCGACTGGGCATCCAGATCATCACGCTGGTGATCCAGGAAGTCACGGATGAGTTTCATTACATCGACGCCCTCGGCAAGCAATCGGTCGCCGAGGCGATCCGGGATGCGAACATCAAGACGGCCCAGGCGGAAGCGGAAACCAAGAAAAAAGTGAGCGACGCCAACCGGGAGGCGGATATTCAGGTTGCCAGCAACGCCGTCCAAGTGGCCCAAGCCGAGCGGGACCGTGATGTGAAGAAGGCTCAGTTCAAGGCCATCGCGGACACGGAAAGGGCCAAAGCCGAGCAGGCGTTTGGGATTGCCCTGGCGGAGCAGGAGAAGACGCTGAAGGTCCGGCAGGCCGAGCGGGATGCAGCGGAGAAAGAGGCCCAGATCGAGGTGCAGTCCAAGGAGGCCGCCCGCCGGGAGCAGGAGCTCGAGGCGACGGTGGTCAAGGTGGCGGAGGCTAACCGGGCCAAGCAGGTAATCGAGGCGGAGGCCGCCAAGCAAGTGGCGGTGACTAACGCCGAGGCGGCCCGCGAAGCCTCGATCCGCCGCGCTGAGGGCGAGCGGCAGGCCCGGGTCTATGAAGGCGAGGGCGAGGCGTCGAAGACCAAGGCGGTGATGCTGGCCCAGGCAGAAGGCGAAGCGGCCAAGACCAAGCAGGCGCTGCTCGCCCAGGCGGAAGGCGAGGCGGCCAAGAAGGGCCTGGTCCTCAAGGCGGAAGCCGAGGGCACCAAGCAACTCGCCGAGGCCCTGGCCAAGATGACCACCGATGCGAAGATGATCCTGGTCCTCGACCGGCTGCCCGTCCTCTTGGACCGGGGCGGCGACGCGATGAGCAAGGTCGCGACCTCCGTCTTCTCCAGCGTGGCGGCGCCGCTGGGCCAGATCGACGAAGTGCGGATCATCGATATGGGCGGCAACGGCCGGGGACTCGATCAGTTCGGCTCGGTTGTGCCCAACACGGTCTTCAAGTTCCTCGCAGCCCTGAAGGTCCAGGGCATTGACCTCAAGCCGCTGCTGACGAAACTGGGCGTCAACCTGGAGGAACTGGAGCAGCTCCTGACCGCCAAGCCATCCAAGACCAAGGCGGTCGCCGCCAAGTCCGTGGAGCTGAAACCGTCCCGGCCGCTGGTGGAAGAGTCCGCCCCGCATTTTGATGGCCGCAAAGCGTGAGGCCGGACCATGTCCGAGTCGGGAGGTAGCACCAACGCATACGAAGCGCTGCCGCACGTCCACCCGGAAGCTCTCGTGGTTTATTGCGGCGATCCGCGGCTCCAGACGGCGTTCGTCCCCTTCATCGAGGATGAGTTGGGCCTGGCGAAGGGGCAATACATTCCAACGGTCGTCGGGGGCGGGGCGGGGGCCTTGGCCTATCCCCAGCGATTGCCGAAGGAATTCAAGTTCATGAAGGACCGGTTCGAGCTGATCCACCGGGCCTTCCCCTCCGTGAAGCGGGCCGTGCTGATCAATCACGAGGATTGCATCTACTACCGACTGCTCGCGGAGAAGATCCCCGGCTTTCTGGTGGGCGACGCAGCCAAGCTCAGAGATCGACCCGGCGAAGATCTGAACCTGATTGCCGGCGTCTTCGACCGCTTTTTGTCCCACTTCGGCTTCCAACCGGAGTTCTACTACGGCAGATTCATCGATGCCAACCACACTAAAATGGCGTTTGATCACGTGTGTTGGCAATGACGCCGCCAGGTGTCTCGTAGCATGGGCAAGATGCCCGTGCTACGCAGAAAGCCGGCGAATTATTCGATTCTGCCCAGTAGCCGGAGCAGGCCGTCGAGGATGGTGATTGGGTGCGGCGGGCAGCCGGGGACGAAGAGGTCCACCGGGACAATCGAAGCGGCCCCGTTGTTCACTTCCGGATGACCTTCGAAAATGCCGCCGGAGATCGCGCAGACGCCGACGACAATGACGATCTTGGGAGATGGGGTGGCGTCGTAGGTCTTTTTGAGAGCCAGTTCCATGTTCTTCGGGACCGGGCCGGTGATGAGCAGGCCATCCGCGTGGCGGGGCGAGGCGACGAACTGAATGCCGAATCGGCCCAGATCGAAGCCCACGGTATTGAGCACGTTGATGTCCGCCTCGCAGGCATTGCAGCCGCCGGCGCTGACCTGGCGCAGCTTCAGCGAGCGGCCGAAGAGCTTGCGGGCCTTCTCGTCCAAGGCCTTGGCCAATGCGTAAGGACGATTGTCCACCACCAGTGCTTCGCGGGTACGCGTCGCCAGGCGGTACTCGGCCGTGAACTGAATCGCCCCGGCGGGGCAGGCGTCCGTACAATCCGTGCAGAACAAGCATCGTCCCAGATCGATGGCGACAGCGCCCTTGGACTTACTCAGGGCCCCGGTAGGGCAGGCCTGAATGCAGGCGATGCAGTCTCCTTGGCATTTGCCGCCGTCCCACTGCGGCCGGCCCAGGTACTTCTCCGGCACCACCGGCGGCTCCTCCGGAAACCGGATCGTTCGATATCCCTGTTGGAGTCTGGCCCGCAGTATTCTCAACATGACATATACCTCGTAGCATGGGCGTCTCGCCCACGAGCACCACCGGCATCTTGCCCGTAGCTCTCTTATATGCATGGGCGGGACGCCCATGCTACTGGGGCCCCCAAACGCGAACGAATGCGTTTGGGGAACCCCCTCACGGGCAAGATGCCCGTGCTACAGATCATGTCCACAATAGGACAGATTGAAACTCTTGTTGCACAGAGGAAAATCGGAGATCTGCTGGCCGCGCAGAGCCAGCGCCAGTCCGAACCAGTTGTGGAACGAGGGGTCCGTGATCTTGTAGTGGCGCAGTTGTCCTTGCTCATCCGTGACGGCGACATGGCAGATCTCGCCGCGCCAGCCTTCGACCAAGGCCACCGCCACGTGGTCCTGCGCCGGCCCGGGGACCTCCTGTAGAACGGGTCCATCCGGCAACGCGGCCGTCATATCGCGGATGAACTCGATCGACTTCTGGATCTCGAACCAGCGCACATACGCCCGGGCGGCGACGTCGCCGGTCTGGAACGTGACCGACGGCAACTCGTGCGACTGGTAGATGCCCCAGGGCAGATCGCTGCGTACGTCAAGATCGACACCGGCCGACCGCGCGGCCGGTCCGACGAGACCCAGTCGGGCCGCATCCTGTCGCGAGACCGTTCCGGTCCCCTCGAAGCGCGACATGACCGACGGGGTCTCCCAGAGCAGGTCCACGGCGTTCTGCACGTCTTCGAAGGTCTTGTCCAAGCGGATCAGAAGATTGTCCACGGCGGGCGCGGTCGGATCGAAACGCGCCCCGCCGGGACGGATCAAGTTGCGGCCGAAACGGTTGCCGCACAGCAGGGCGGTGATGTTCAGAAAGTCACCCCGTAACCGCCCGCAGTAGGAGGCGGTCGGCAGAAAACCGACGTCGCCGGCCAATGCGCCGAGATCGCCGGTGTGGTTGGCTAGGCGCTCCAATTCCAAGGCGATCGCGCGAAGCGCCTGCGCTCGCGGTGCAGGCGTCATATCGCCCAGCGCCTCCAGGATCGAGGCATAGGCGGTGGCATGGCCAATGGTCGTGTCACCAGCCAACGTTTCCATGTAGTGAACCAGCCGGGGATTGCGGATTGCGGATTGCGGATTGCGGATTGAAGAGGACGCACACTGCGAATCCGCAATCCGCAATCCGCAATCCGCAATAGTCCTGATGGCTCGTTCGATACCCCGATGCTGATAGCCGAGTTCGATCTCCAGGTGCAGGACATTCTCGCCATGACACTGAAAGCGGAAATGGCCCGGCTCGATGATGCCGGCGTGTACGGGGCCAACCGCGACCTCGTGGATCTCCTCGCCTTCCACCCGGAAGTAGTTGGTCACGCACGGCTCGATCGGCATCGCCCTGTCCCGGCCCCATGCATCCCGGCCGGGCACGTAGGAGGCGTGGAACCGGATGGGCTTGAGCCACGGATGTCCCTCGGGCACGATGCCCCATTGCTCGGCGATCTCCCGCTCGAACCAGTGGGCCTGGGGCACATCCGGCGTCAGGGCGGGATACCGGTCGTGGACCCGCATGCGGCACAGTTCCAGCATCCCCTGGCTGTCATGGGCCAGCACCGCCAGGATCATGATTTGATCGCCGTCCGGCATGCCGAAGAGGGAGGAGATCCGCCTGCCCCGGTGGACCCGCTCCAGAATCAGGCTGCGAAAGTCCGACACGGCGAGTTCCGGAACATTCTGCAAAGGCAGCGCCTGGCCGTTGTGGATTTGAGGCAGTGTGATCATTTCACCACTCCTCCCAGCAACTGCGCGGCCTCGTGCAGCCGGTCCGTCAGCGGGCCCGGCAGATACACGCCCAGCAGCAGCGCCAGCACTGCAAACACGAGGGGCGGCAGGACCGCCGTAAGCGGCTCGCGAACTCGGTTGACCTCGGACTTTCCGAGAGCCATCCGCAGCACGATCCCCGCCATGCCAACGAACGCCAGCAGCAGAAATAGCACGTAAAGCACGGCGGTCACCCATCGGCCCTGCTCCAGGACCGCCCGGAGAATCGTGAATTCGCTGATGAATGTCCCGAAGGGAGGCGACCCTGTTACGGCCAGAAATCCCGCGATCCACAGCGCGCCGGAGATCGGCAAGGCGTCACAGGCTCCCTGAATCTTCGTGGTGTCCTTGGTGTGGAAGCGGGACAGGATGTTGCCCGCCGTGAGGAAGAGCATCGCCTTGACGATGGAGTGATTGACCGTGTGCAGGAACGAACCGAAGAGCCCCAGCCCGCCCAGGCCGACACCCAAGGCGAGAATGCCCATATGCTCCACGCTGGAGTAGGCCAGCATGCGTTTGTAGTCAGCTTGCCTCAGGATGAACGCTCCGGCCAATCCCATGGACAGAAGGCCGAAGAGGATCAGCAAGTCGCCGCCGAAGGACGCCATGCCCGCCGCCGCGCAGACCTGTTGCACGCGGAGAATACCGAGAAAGGCACAGTTGAGCAGGGCCCCGGAGAGCATCGCCGAGACCGGCGACGGCGCTTCGCTGTGGGCATCGGGCAGCCACGTGTGCAGCGGTGCCAGGCCCATCTTCGTGCCGTAGCCGACGAGCATGAAGATAAAGGCGGTGCTGAGCCATCTGTGCTTCAGGGTGCCGGCTCGCTCCAGCAGGGCCGCCAGGGTCAGATCGTGGGAGCCGTCCTGAATCGTCATGCGGAGGAAGAAGATCCCCAAGAGCGCCACGGCGATGCCGACGGAGCACAGAATCAGGTATTTCCATGCTGCCTCGAGCGACCGGCGGTTCTGGTGGTAGTAAATCAATGGGGCGCTCGCCAGCGTCGTCGCTTCGATC
>JAMCWO010000309.1 GCA_023481165.1 Planctomycetota bacterium
GACCGCGGGCGAAGCTGATCCAGGGCGCAACGCCGGAGAAGCGATTCAAGGATATCGAGGGCTCGGCGGCGATCATCTTGCTGGGGTACCACGCCAAGGCCCTGACGCCGGACGGCACCCTGGCCCATTCCTATTCTTCCGCCTCGATCCAGGGGATGTGGTTGAACGGCCGGTCTGTGGGCGAGATCGGTGTCGATGCCGCGATTGCCGCGGAATCCAAAGTTCCGGTGGTCATGGTTTCGGGAGATGACAAGGTGGGTGCGGAGGCCCGCTCCTGGCTGCCCGGGGTTGTCGCCTGCCAGACCAAGAAGGGGACGGGGCCGCAAAGCGCCGATCTGGTCCCGGTGGAAGAATCGCACCGCCTCATCACACAGAAGACCAAAGAGGCTCTCGCCAAGCGACAAGAGATTCGGCCCATCACGATAACCTATCCGGCGACCATTCGGTGGGATTACCTGCCCAAAGGATCGCTGCGCACCCACGACCCGGCGTTCAAGCCGGTCGACAATCCGAGACGGGTGGAGAAAACCGGTGATTCCGTGGAAGTCTTGTTGATTGGGAAGTAGTTACCCTTGGGATTGTTCGGAGTACCGCCTTCAGGCGGGAAAGACCGGTTCGATCCGCGTAAACGCGGTACTCCAAACAGTCCTATTCGACCCGGCTAAAGCCGGCACGGGGCTCCCAAACGCGAGATTTCGCGTTTGGGGACCCACTCCGAACCTGGACACCGTAAAGCGAAGACCGCGCTGTGATGAACAACGTGTTGCGGTCCTTGCCGCCGAAGAGGAGGCAGGTTGGACGCTGCGGGACTTCAATCGTGCCGAGCCGTTTGCCGGCGGGATCGAAGACCAGGATTTGGCCGGCGGCGAGGTAGACGTTGCCCCGGTCATCGACTGCGACATTCTCGCCGCCCTCGTTGACGAACAGCTTCGGATCGGAGAGGGTGCCGTCCGGGCCTGCGGTGAAGGACCATGTTTTCAGTTCCGCCTCGTTGGTGACGTAGAAGGGTTGTCCTGCGACGGCGGGGGCCAGGCGGAAAGCACGCAGCACGTCCGCCATTTTGGTGCCCCACATCATGGCTCCGGTGGTGAAGTCCCGGCCGACGGGAATGAAGGTGGTGCCGTCGGGCGAGAGGTAGTGGAACGGCTTGGGCGTGGTCGAGTCGCGCAGGAACTCGGCGTCACCCATCCACCGATTCACCGGGAGCAGGGCCGTCAGGCCGGGACGTGGAGCGGCGGCTTCAGCCTTCAGCGGGATAATCTCACTGTCGCTTTGGTCAGCTCGAAAGGCCAGTACCGTCCCATTGCCGGTGTACGCGATGACCAGCAGATTCCCCGCCTTGTCGAAGGCCAATTGAACGGGCTGCTGGGGGATGTCCCGAACCAGCTCCGCGCGGCGGGTTTCCTGCGACCAGCGGTAGATGCGGTTCGCGCGGGCATCGGCGAAATAGACCGTGCCTTGGCCGTCCACCGCCGCTCCGGCGATATTCAGGAAGCCATCGGCGAGTTTCTCGACCTTGGCTCCGGCGGTCAGGACCGTTGTCTTGGAGGCGGGCGGGACGGCGAGGGGGCCGCCGGTGACATCCAGCACGGCGAACTCGCTGTCGCGGACCTCGACGTTGGAGGTCGTGTCCAGAACCGTGCTGTCGAACGAGACCCGGCTGTTGCTGTAGCAGTGGAGGTTCCGGAAGCGGATGTCGCGGGAGTCGCCGATCGTCGTCGCCTGGGGGAACGGCACGAAGCAACTGATCACGCGGTAGAACCAGGTATTGGCGAACTGAAGGTCGCTGCAGCGATTGATCTCCAGGGGCAGGGCCTTGGGACCTTCCTCGCGCTCCTCCTCGAACTGGACTGCGTAGAACCGCCAATGGGAAGCGTTTCGGACGATCATCTCGTTGCGGACGTGATGTTCGAGGGACATCGCGTACACCCGGCCGCTCGTCTGAGTGTCCGAGATGAGCATGCCGGATTGGGCGTGCGGATTGGGTGTCCAGATGTCTTTGAAGGTTCCGCCGCCGTTCGTGACCCAGAGGCTGGCGGGCTGAGTGTTCCAGGCGTTGCGGTCGCCTAACCGCCCGAAGCCGCCACGTTCGCCGGGCACCCTGGTGCCGTGCCCGCCGAGCAGGCGGACATCGTTCACCAGGGAATTGGCCCCGGCCATCCATTTCACACCGACGGCGCGGGGATTGACCGCGCCCGTGTAGACACCGATGCCCGTGATGATATTGGTCCCACCCTGCGGAGCCTCGATCACCGGCTTCGGCGCGCCGGCCCCCTGAAAAGCGGGTGTCTTCTCCGGTAGACCGATCACCGTGGCCGACGGATGGAGGCCGATCAGTATCGTGTCCGGCTTGAGCGTCAGGGTATCGCTGATGCAATACCACCCCGTCGGCAGATAGAGCGCACGATGTTTCACAATCGCCTCTTTGAGGGCCGCCGTGTCGTCGGTTTTGCCGTCACCGGCGACGCCCAGCGTCCGGACATTGACCCAAGCGGCGGCGTCGGGAAGTCGCGGGATATCCGATTCGACCATCGACGGCAGGGCGGTGACCTTGTGGGCGGCCCAGGCGGTTTTGATCTGCCGGGGAGAATCGTGACGGGCGAGGTGCAGGCCGTGGGCAAACTGCTCGACCACATACGCTGGTCCGTCTCCGGCGATGGTCCTGCCGCTCTCGCGGAAGCTGGCCAGGATTGGCACCTTTTCGCAGGCGACGTTCTGGAGGTTGATCTGGGTCCGGGCGCTGTGTTCGTCGCTGATGACCAGCGCCGGGCCGGTGATGTTCTCCAGTCGGCCGTCGCTGAGCCAGAGTTCCTCGGGGTTGGCGGGGACGATCGAGACGGCGGTGGGAACGTTCTTGAATCGCGGCCGCACCAGCGTCAGTCCGGCCTGCTGGTCGCTGATGGCGGCGACGCTTTGACCCTCGAAGGTGCAATCGATCACGAGAATAGGCCAGCCCGGCGCGGACCTGCGCGTGATGATGCCGTACTGACCGCCGTGGAAGTGAAGGTCTTCGGCCTCGTTGCCGATATCCTCCAGTCCAGCGCGGGCGGAGCCGAGCCGGAAATCGGCATGGGCGATATAGCAATGCTGGGCCACGTGGAAGCGAATGCCGACGGCGGCGGGATTGCCCGGGCCGATCTCGATATCGATATTGCTGATCGCGCTGTAGAACGTCCCGGCGCCGCCATCCTGAGGTGGGCCACCGGCATTTCTGCCGAACCCGCGTCCGCCGGAGAAAAAGAGCATGTACTTGCCGGTCCCCTCTTGGAACCCCGGCGTATTCTCGCCCAGGGTCAAGACCGGCCGGCGGTCGCCATAGCCGATCAGGCGGACGCCGGGCCAGACATAGACAGTCTTCGTGAGCCGGTAGGTTCCCTTGGGGATGAACAGAACCCCGGCGCCGGGACTCGCCGCGACCTTATCGATCGCCTGTTGCAGGGCCGCCGAATTATCCCCAACCCCATCTCCATGCGCGGCGAAACCCTCCTGCGTGAGATAGACCGCGCCGGGATCGTCCAGATGGTTCGTGTAGAACGAGGCCGCGTAAGAGGATCCGGATGACACGATGACGCCCGTGAAGATAAACCACGCCCCGATGAATTTCCGATCCATATCGTGTCCCCTCGACTGGTTGTAACGCGATTTCCGTTGACTGTGCGATTATGGCGCCTCAACTCGCATAGTTCAACAAAAGAACTGAGGGCCTGCGCAGGGCGCCGGGGAGGGTTAGGGGCAGTTCATAGGTCGTATTTGTCCGATCAGTCCCATGGGTCCTATAGGACCGATAAGACCTATGGGACGAATAGGACCGATAGGATGCCTGTCTGGGTGCCTATTTGACGGCTTTGGCCTTGCGGATGGGCCTTTGCTGGTTGTAGCGGCTGATGTTGCGGACGGCCTGGCGCAGACGCTGTTCGTTCTCCACGAGGGCGATCCGCATATAGCCTTCGCCATTCTCGCCGAAGGCCCGGCCGGGGGCAATAGCGACCTCGGCGTGCTCGATGAGATCCATCGCATAGTCGATCGTGCCCTTGCCGTTGAGGTGCTCGTCGGCCACGCGGGCCCAGACGAACATACTGGCGCGGGGTTTTTCGACCTGCCAGCCGATCCTCTGCAAGGCGTCGCAGACAACATCCCGCCGGGATTGATATTTCAGGTTCTGGGCAACGATATCCGCCTCGCAGTGCCGCATGGCGATGATGCCGGCGACCTGGATGGCTTGGAACATGCCGTAATCGTAGTAGCCCTTGATGGTCGCCAGATAGTCGATCATCTGCTTATTGCCGGCCAGGAAACCCACGCGGAAACCGGCCATATTATAGGGCTTGCTCATCGTCGTCATCTCGACGCCCACGTCCTTGGCCCCCTTGGTGGCCAGGAAACTGGGGGCTTGGTAGCCGTCGAAGAGCGTCTCACCATAGGCGAAGTCGTGGATGACTTGGAACTTGAAGTGCTTGGCCAAATCGACGACCGGCTCGAAGAAGCCCGGATCGACCGTCATAGCGGTCGGATTGTGCGGATAGTTCAGGATCAGCAGCTTCGGTTTGGGGAACAGGTGTTCGCAGACCATCGCAATGGTATCGAGGAACTTCTGGTCGTTGCCGAGCGGGACCGTAATGACATTCGCACCGGCCAGGACCACGCCGTAACAGTGGATCGGGTAGGCGGGATCGGGCACGATTGCCGTGTCGCCCGGTCCCAGCATCGCCAGGCACAGGTGGCTGAAGCCCTCTTTGGAGCCGATGCACGCCAGGACCTCGGTATCCGGGTCGAGCTCGACGCCCCATTTGCGGGCGTACTTCTTGGCCATCTCCGCGCGGAGGTTCCGGATCCCCCGGGAAGCGCTATACCGGTGGTTGCGCGGGTCGCGGGCGGCCTCGCAAAGTTTGTCGATCACGATTTGCGGGGCGCCATCCATGGGATTGCCCATCCCCAAGTCGATGATATCGGCGCCCTCTTGTCGCTTGGCTTGCTTCAGCGCGTTGATTCGCGCAAACAGATACGGCGGCAGGCGGGTGATCCGCTCCGCCGGTCTGATCTTGTACTCCTCGTTGTTGCCGCTCTTCTTCATGCTCGGAACCTGTAAAGTCCTCGATATACTGTCCACGATAGCCCCGTATCTTACCATGCCTGGTGACAAATGCCAAATCCCATTCGCCCGACTTATGCCATTTTCTCAGGTCGCCGCAGGTGAATGATGTACGAATTGCCACTATTTTCCTTCGGCTGTGCTCCGCTCGCGGCTACAGGTATTCTGGCGAAAAAGATGTTCCTGGAACGAACAAAAAGGCTCCTCCTGACGCATGGCCATCATGGGAATCACACGGCAGACGGAAGCGGGCCTTGCGAGGGGGGATGGCGAACGGTACACTGACGACTTCGAGGATCGAGAGGCCGCAGCGCTGCGGGGATTGCAGCTACAGGTTCGAGGGTGGTCTTTGGAGGTCTTTGACACAGGAGGTAACTTGGGCAATGGATATTGCCACGAGTCGGTTTCATGAAGGAAAACCCGGATTGGGGGCCATGAGAGGTAGTTCACGCCTGTTTGACGCCGGGCTGCCGTCGGGCTTGGATGAGGCGGCTTTGCTGCTGTGCGCGCTGTCCTTTGGGCCGCTGAACAAGAACGACCTGGCGCGAGCCTTGAAGCAGGTGGGGATGACCATGCCGGATGGGTCGGCGGTCACGATCCAGAAGGCGGCGGAGTGCATCCAGCACCTCAGGAAGAAAGGCCATCTTGTCGCACGTGACTATGAACCGCTGGCGTGCCCGCCCGAAGTGCGCCTGGCCCAGCTCGAGGCGGCCCGTGCCAAGGGCTGGCTTTTCCGCTTTGGCAAGGCCCTGCAGCAGGCCGTGCCCGGGCAGATCAATCCGAATGCCTGGGAGTACAAGTGGAGCGGCCGGCGCTTCGTGTCCCTTTCCCATGCTTGTCGGGACGTATTTCTCGCCTTGGAGAATGACGACCAGGATGAGCTCAAGCGTTTGGCGGGCTTGTGCAGCAAGGACATGGCGGCTCGATCTTTGACCGATGTGCTGCTGCTGATCTGCATCGATCCCTTTCAGCGGGCCCTCATCGAACGTCTGCCCGCCCAATACTGGGGCACGGTGGTCACGGCCGCCACGTTCCTGCACACGTGCTCCCTGATGCTGGATCATCCCGTTTTCGCCTACGTGCGTACCCGGATTCTGGCCGATCGTCAATGCCTGGACAGGTCCCTTTTGGAGCAATGTGTCACGCTCTTGGCCGAGCGGGACGTCCTCGCCGGGGATTTCGCCGGGGCGCAGACCTTCTTGGGGGCATTTGCGGACCTGGACACGTCTCTGGTTCGCGGCATGATGGCATTGCTGCAAGGGCGCGTGCCGGAGGCCCGGCAGGCGTTCGACCAGTCTCTGCGCAAAGTGGGCAAGGGCAAGGCCGCCCAGATGGATCACGCCGACACGTTTCCGGGAGTCCTGCATGCGCTGCTGCTGACCCAATCCGAGGAGCCGCAGGACCGGGAGCAGGCCCGCGCGTGGGCGGACCGGTTTGCCGCCAACCGGGGGAATGTAAGCACGTACCGTGAGGCTTACCGCCTGCTGGGGGCCTTGCTGGCTTGGCATGAGGGTCACGAGGTCGAAGGGCCGGACATCGTCTGGCACCCTTCCTATTATCATCGCGAGTCGCCGTTGTCGCTCGTGAGCACCTCTCTAATGCAATTGTTGTACTGGTTCTATGCCTCACAGACCAAGGCCATGAAGGCCCAGAAGCAGACGGTGGTCCCGGCGGTGGAGGAACTGCTGCCCCTGTGCGAGCAACACGGCGCCCGGTGGCCCGCGATGCAGGTGGCACGCCTGATGAGCAAACTCGGCCTTGGCCTGCCGCCTTACAGTGCGCGGGCCGAGAGCTTCTTTCAGGAAACCCCGGCCAAGGACCTGTCGGAGCTTTGGCCTGTCAAGGAGATCTGGGAGAGCCGGGTCGGGGCATTGGAGCAACTTCTCCGGCAGGAAACCGAACGGGTGGAAAGCCGGTCCTCGAATGCCTCCATCCATCTGGCCTGGAAGCTGCGCGACTACGGCAGAGGCCACATCATGGTCGTCCCGGTCGAGCAGAAGCGGACCAAGACGGGCGGGTGGACCAAGGGCCGCGAGATCGCCCTCTATCGCCTGACCAACCTCCAGGGCGAGAAACTGGACTATCTGACCGAGCAGGACAAGGCCGTCCTGGTCGCCGTCCAACGGAAGCAGCGTTACTATGATATGATCTACCAATTGGATGCGGGGGTGGCTCTGCACGCCCTGGCGGGGCATCCGAACGTCTTCTGGGAGGACCACCCCAACCTGCCGGTGGAGATCGTGCGTGGCACGCCGGAGGTCCGCATCAGCCCCAAGGGTGGCCGGCTATG
This sequence comes from Planctomycetota bacterium, assembly GCA_023481165.1. Taxonomy (GTDB): domain Bacteria; phylum Planctomycetota; class Phycisphaerae; order Sedimentisphaerales; family Anaerobacaceae; genus PLanc-01. The sequence goes on from JAMCWO010000309.1 coordinate 7,380, forward strand.
CATTTCGATGGACCCCCAGCCCGGCCCGATCCTGAACGGCGCTGCGAGCTGCATCACCAAAGAATCGCTGACCCGGGTGCGCGTCGTTCTGTTCGAGCCGATCCACCTGAAGATGGCCGAAATTCTCAGCGAGGAAGGAGTGGCCATTCCGAAGGACCGCTCGCAAGAAGCCCTCCGCCGGCTGCAGGGGATCTCCAAACACGTGGCGATTCAGTCGGATGTGGCTTTGGTCGGTACTGACGCCGAGACAGTCGAGCCGGACTGCCGGCCTCACCTGCGGCTGCAGCGGCTCGATCAAGGCTTGCAGGCCGAGATGGTCGTCCTGCCGTTGGGCGGGCAGTCGCAACGGGCCTTCCCGCCCGGCTCGGGCAATGCGCATCTGGTCGAGACCATCGGGGATAAGATCTTCCAGACCCAGCGTCATCTAAAGGAAGAAGCCGAGCAGGCCGAGCGCGTGGTGGATGCCGTCTCCCTGCTCGACGATGTCACGAACCACGACTACACGTGGGTCCTCGACGATCCCCAGGAGGCCCTGGAACTCTTGGAGCAGTTGCAGGCAGTCCCCGCGGACGTCGTGACGGTCGAGTGGCCCAAGGGCGATCCGATCACCGTGCGGTCGATCTCGGCGCAGCAGTTGCATCTCTCGATCCACTCGGCCCAGGATTGGTTCGAGATCGACGGCGAAGTGCGCGTAGATCAGGACCTCCTGGTCAAAATGCGGACTCTGCTCGACCAGATTGAGTCCAGCGATAGTCCCTTTATCGCCCTGGGCAAGGACCAGTACCTTGCTCTGAGCCGGCAATTGCGCAAGCAACTGCAATGGCTCTCGGCGGGTGCGCAGACGGTCGGCAAGGGCGGTACCCTGCGAATGCACCCGCTCGCGGCTATCGGCCTGGAGCAGTGGAAGGACGAGATAGGCGAGTTCCAGGCGGATGCGGTGTTCGATGCTCATCTGGAGCGGCTGCGCAGGGTCGAGTCCTACCAGCCCGCCATTCCCTCGACCCTCCAGGCGACGTTGCGTCCGTACCAGGAGGACGGCTTCACCTGGCTGGCCCGGCTGGCGGAGTGGGGCGTCGGGGCCTGCCTGGCCGATGACATGGGCTTGGGCAAGACCGTCGAGGCCCTGGCGGTGATCCTGCATCGGGCCTCGCAGGGGCCGACGCTCGTCGCGGCGCCCACCAGCGTTTGCGCCAACTGGGTTTCGGAAGCCCAGCGGTTCGCGCCCACGCTGCGTCCGGTCCGCTTCGGCATCGGCGATCTGGGCCGGCGCGATCTGGTCCTCAAAGCCCTGGGGCCGTTCGATCTCGTCATCTGCTCGTATACGCTGCTCCAGCAGGAGGTGGATGTTCTCAAGGACGTGCAGTTCGCGACGATCGTTCTGGATGAAGCCCAAGCGATCAAGAACGCCGCCACGAAGCGGTCTTCCGCCGCGATGAGCCTGACCGGCGGGTTTCGCATGATCTGCACCGGCACGCCCATCGAAAATCGGCTGGCGGAGCTTTGGAATCTCTTTCGCTTCATCAATCCGGGCCTGCTCGGCTCCGAGGAGCGTTTCCACGACCGCTTCGTCCGCCCCATCGAGATGGACCACGACCAGCACGCCAGTCACATCCTCAAATCCCTGGTCCAGCCCTTCATTCTGCGGCGGACCAAGTCCCAGGTTCTCGAGGACTTGCCGTCGCGTACCGAGACCCTGCGTCTGGTTGAATTGAGCGCCGAAGAGCGTGCCTTGCACGAGTCCTTGCGTCGGCGGGCCTTGGAGCGTCTCGAAGGCGTGCGGGACCTGGTGCCCGGCCAGGCCCATATCCAGGTCCTGGCGGAGCTAATGAAGCTGCGGCGTTGCTGCTGCAATCCCCGGCTGGTCGTGCCGAACTGCGGCCTGACCGGCTCCAAGCTCGAAGCCTTCGCCGAACTGGTGGACGAGTTGCTCGAAAACCAGCACAAGGCCCTGGTCTTTTCCCAGTTCGTGGACCATTTGAGCCTGCTCCGCGAGCACCTGGACAAGCAGGGCATCCGCTACCAATACCTCGATGGCTCGACGCCGCCCAAGACCCGCCAAAAGCGGATCGACGCCTTCCAGAACGGCGAGGGCGACCTGTTCCTGATCTCGCTCAAGGCCGGTGGCCTCGGCCTGAACCTTACGGCCGCCGACTACGTGATCCACATGGACCCCTGGTGGAATCCGGCGGTGGAGGATCAGGCTTCCGACCGCGCCCATCGCATCGGCCAGACCCGCCCGGTCACGATCTACCGCCTCGTCGCCGCCGATACGATCGAGGAGAAGATCGTCCAACTCCACCACGCGAAACGCGACCTGGCCGATTCCCTCCTCGAAGGCACCGACACCGCCCGCACTCTCACCGCCGACGAGCTGATCGACCTCCTCCGAAACCGCTGAGAGGTTGTGCGAGAAGCAGCACAGGCATCCCTCGCCTGCGCGGGGGCAGGCTCTGCCCGTGAGTATCACGGGCGTCTCGCCCATGGAAGAGGACGTCTTCGGCAGGGCCAAGCCCCATTCTTACGCCAGAAATGAGGTTTCTCGGAGATGATCAACGTGCCGCGCTCTGGCCGGACCGCAGGGCGGCGGCATCGAATGTCCCCGGCGCGAAGACGGGAGACGTATCGAGCAGGATGCGCTGCTCGCGCGTGTTGTGATGGATCTGCCTGTCGCGGCCCGGATACGACGACGTAATGCGAATCTTCATGGGATACGACCTGCCCGCGGGCGTCTGGGCGACCTCCGTGGCTTTCGTGAGGAATTCGCTGATCCCCTCATCCCGCTCCTCGCGAGTGGATTTCTCGATCAGGAGATAGTCCCTGCCCGGGTCGAACCAGAAGAATTCGACGCGGGTCCTGGTGGTGGTCCCGGGCAGGCGTCCGCTCGAATCGCTCGGGCTCGTGACGATCCGGAACCCGACCAGGCCCGGATGGTTCGGGTCGGCGGGAAGTACTTCGAGCTTCTTCTGCGTGTCCGAGCCGGTCATCATCAAAGCACTCGGGTTGGGCCCGGCCAGATCGGCAAGCGATTCGACGCCGCCCACCTGGAACAGGTCCGTCCTGATGGTCTGGACATTGACCCGGCCCGAGAAGTTGGTCCAATTGGTCGAAGTGGTCCCGTCGAAGATCAACTGGTGTTCGGCGAACTTGTCGGAGACTAGCCCGAGTACCTCGGCGACAGTCAGATTGGGCCAGGTGTCCTTGATGGCCGGGTAGAGCGTCGCCATCTCCGGCCTGCGACTTCCGAAGTTGTAGGTGTGATAGCGGCCCAAGCGTTTTTGTCGTCCCTGCTGCCACATCACGACGATCTGGGCCGGCTCGAGCGCCTCGTCGCTGTCCACGTACGATTCGAGCATCACGGCGATGTGGTTGTCGAACCCGGCGTCAAAGCGGCGCTGCACCTGCTCGACCAGGTCGGCCGCGGTGCCCCTGGGGCGGTTGTCGATCACCTTGGCATCGGCGGGCGCCCCCACGGCGTAGATGTCGGCCGGCCCCTCAGCCGGATAGTCGAACACCATCGACGCGACGGCCTTCTCGGACATCCCGGGCCGCGTGGCGACGCTCTGCACGCTCAACGGCAACCCGCTGTCGCGGGCGCAGATCAGTGTCCTGTCCTGCTCCTTGGCGGCGATGTGAATCTGCTGCGTCGCGACGCCGTCGTGGACCGTTGCCTCGTACGTGACCTGTGCCCCAGCCTGCTCCTGTTGGGCGATCATCTCCTTGATCGCGGCGACGGGTGAGCCGGGTGACGCCACGTCGTATCTGTCCGTGGTCGGGCTGATGGTGATGGTATTCGTCCGGGGTTGGTAAATGTACATCGTCTCGGCGCTATAGTCGCGATACATGATAACGCCGTCCGGCTCCATCCAGACGATAATGCGCCGATCGAGACTCTCCCACTGCTCGACGTGTCCGTTCTTCTGGGGCGATTCCACTGTGCCCGTCACATGAATCCAGGGCACGCGCTGCATGGATTCAAGGATCTCGCCTAGTGCGATGCCGCCGCCGTGACCGCCGAAATGAACGATGCCGGCGCCGATCAGGACCAGAACGATAACCGCGGCGACCAGTTTGCCTGTCGTGCTCATCGTGATATGCCTCCCCAGGCCGCCTGCCTGTCCGGAGCGTCCGATGGACCGATCCCATTGTTCCAGCAACTCACTCAACCTCGCGTGACTGGCACCGGCGTCCGCGTGGAACGGGGCGCTTCTCAACAACTCTTCGAGGTCCCTGCGGTTATTCATACTTTCACCTTCCCGTCGAGCGCCAGACGCAGCTTGTCCAGGCCGTAGAAATAGCGACTCTGCACCGTCTTGATGGACGCCCCATGCAACGCCGCGATCTCCCGGAACGTTAATTGCCCGTAGACGTGAAGCGTGATCACCTCCCGCTGCTCGTACGGCAGTTGCAGCAACGCCGCGCGGAGCTTGTCGAACTCCTCGCTGCAGACGGCCCACTGGTCGGGCCGCCGGCGCTCGCAGGGCAGCGCCGCCGACTCGGCCGGGTCGAGAGGCACGCCCCGCCGGTTGTCGCGGTTGGTGTTGCGGGCGCGATTGGCGACGCAGGTGGCCAGGTAGGCCTGCAGGCTGCCGGTCAGTTCGAAGGTTTGCCGCGCTCCGATCAGGCCGGCAAAGACCTCGTGCACGACGTCCTCGGCGGCCGACTTGTCCTTCAACAACGACACGGCCAGACGCAGGAGATCATCCCGGTACCTCTCGTAAATCCGGCAGAACGCCTCCTGACTGCCGTGCCGGAATCTCAAGATGAGCCATTTGTCGCGTAGCACGTGCCTCACTCGACTGGAACCTCGTCGCGCAATTACACCTATCTAACACCTTACGCCCCCGAAATGCTTTACGAAACCGCAATTTCCTTCACTTTACCCAGGTCAAGAGGGGGTTGGTCCAGCTCCACCACGCCAAACGCGACTTGGCCGACTCCCTCCTCGAAGGCACCGACACCGCCCACACCCTGACCGCCCACGAGCTAATCGACCCGTCGCGAAACCGCTAAGCGGCACGGGCATCTTGCCCGTGATGCCGCATCCATGGTAAGATGCTCACGCCAGGAAGTTGTGCGGGGCTTCACCATGTGTGATCACGCGGAGGTAGAAGCCGTCTTCAGCGACTCCAGGTGCATGAGCCTCGATCTATCTGTGACTGGCGTTCAATATGGTCAGGCCCACAATCTCTTTGCCGTCTTTGCGGATTAGAATGTCTTCGCCCCGTTCCATCGTCTCCGTGGCCTTCTGGGGTCTGCGAAAACTCCTGTGGAGCACGTCGGCCTCTTTGTCATAATCCAGCTACATGTGCGGCACAGGGAGCTTCAGTATCTTCGTCGCCAAGGTAACGCAGTTGTTGACAAAACCCGCTGTCTTCTTGGCTCAGCGCCCGGTGCTTGGGTCATCGCGCGGCGGCGTTCCGCGCCGCGCGCCGCCTGGACTTGCTCTTGATGGGGGAAGCGGTTGCAGATCGGAGCGGATACTCCTCGGGGTGTTCCAGGTTGTCGATCTCCAGGTCGACATCCAGCCGAGGCCAGTACAGGTGAAACCCGTGCAGCAACTGGACGTCCTGGATCGAGCTTAACGTTTGGTCTTGGAAGTAGGGGTAGTCCTCGTAGCTCAGAAAATATTCCTTCCCCTTCACAAAGAGCCAGATGCCCAAGGGAGTGATATTCTCAACGCTTACGGAAATGGCTTTGCCACGCTTGGAGGATGTCATGGTCGTGTTTCCCTGAAGACCGATGGACTCATGGTGGTAGCTTACCAGTTTGGCTGCGAGGACGCAACCTGTCCGCGTTACGTACTCCCATCAACTGCTCCCTCCCACCCTTTGCGGATTTCATCGCATTTCTGCTCGACTGCTTCGGTTGCTCTGCCCGGCCAGTCTCCACCCCTGGGGGCAGCCTGCCAGAGAATCCCAATCGCGTTGTAGAGACCTGGATACGTCGCGATCTCGTCGAGGCATCTGAGGATTTCCTCTTCGGGGAGGTCAGCGCCATGTACGACGGCTTTTGCGGCGTTCAACATCATAGATTTCGTGGGATGATTGTACTTCGAAGTCCAATACTCAAGCATCCGGCGGACCTCAGAGTCCGGCAGGTCGGCCGGCGGCCCACATATTCGATAGAGAGCCATGTAAGCTGCATTGTCAGAGATGTTAATGCCTTCATCAACGACCGCCTTCCACGCCTTCTCGTGATCATAAGGAAAGCACGCATCAATGCTCTCTATGTATTCGATCTCAGTCATTGCGCAACATGCCTCCCGATCACGACGCTGACCCTTTCAAGTACGGTGGTTCAGTCGAGGCCTTCCATCTTGCGCTCACTCTATCTATCGATTCGTGATCTCTGCGATCCGCGCCTTTACCAGCTTCCGCCCCAGAGCCGCCGGCAGGGGATGATCCGGCTGGAAGCGGATCGTGCCCTTGCTGGTGTCATAGTCCTTCAGTTCGCTCTTGAAGGCCTCCACGACGGCGCCGGGGTAGAGCGCACAGTGCTTCGCGGTTGCACCAAACCACACCAGCATCCTTCTATTGACACGAAAAGCAGGGAGTTGATAGCTGATGCACTCCTCGGCCTTCGGTGCGGCCGCCTTGATCGCTTTTCGGAGGTTCTCCAGGGCGGCCGCTTGTCCTCGCTCAAAGCGGCGAGATACTCGTCGATGGTCTTGGCCTTCATCTGCGGCACCTCAGCGAGACAGTGGTGAGACGAATTCGTACGTTCCCGACCCGACCTCGAAGACGGCGTAGTTGCCTTCGAGGCGGAGGAAACGGCTGTGGTCCGCTCTGTAAGCGGAGCTGGGACCTTCCGCCGTAGCCTTCTGTTTGTCGCATGGGACGTACACGGTCGCGCAGGTATTCACCGGCACCGCGATCTTCAGATTGAACTTGCCGTCCCGGATTTCCCACGCGCTTTGGATCGTGCCGTACATGGACTCGTGCTCCGCGCGGGCCCACTTCACATCGCCCAGCAGTTGCGGCCTGATGATGATATGCTTGAAGCCGACCGCCTCCGGATCCGGGTTGATGCCGGCCAGAGTCTGATAGAACCAGGCGCTGATATGGCCGAACATGATGTGATTGCGCGAGGCGTTGCCGTCCCATTGCTCCCACAATGTAGTTGCGCCCTCTTCGAGCCAGCGGCCCCAACTTGGATAATCGGTCTTGGTGGCCATGCCGTAGACCACATCGGCCCGGCCGGCGGCGGTCAGGGAATCGATCAGGTACTTGGTTCCCAGGATGCCGGCGTCGAGATGGCCGTCCTTGGCCTGGATTGACTCGATGAGCTTGCCCAGGACTTTGGCTCGCTCTTGCGGTGGGACGAGGCCGTGGTACAGGGCGCAGCTCATCGCCGTCTGCGTGCCGCCGGCGTAGAGGCCGGTCTCGGGATCGTAGAACTCCTTGTTGAACGCGTCGCGGATGGCCGAGGCCAGATCGCCGTATTTCTTCGCGTCCTCGGTCTTGCCGAGCAGGGCGGCGGCCTGGGAGACGATCAGGGCATCGCGATAGTAGTACCCGGTCGACGTGACCTTCTCCGGCGTGGTTGTCTTCGCGGGCGCCCAATCGCCCAAGCCGATCGCGACGATGTGGTTCTTGGCCTTACTGGTGAGATAGTCCACGTAGAGCTTCAGACGATCATAGTGCTCGGCCAGAATGCGGGTGTCGCCGCGATACTGGTAGAGGTACCACGGGATCAGGACGTAAGCACTGTCCCAGGCGGGCCCGTTGCCCCATTGGGGGAGCCCTCTTATGGTCGGTATGATCGCCGCCAGCTCGCCGGTCGGCCGCTGCTCATCCTTCAGGTCGTTGAGCCACTTGGTGTAGGCGGCCGCCGCATCGAAGTTGTACAGCCCGGTTTCCGCAGCCAGGTGAGCGTCGCCCGTCCAGCCGTTCTTCTCCCGGTGCGGGCAGTCGGTCGGGTAGCCGACGAAGTTGCTGACGTACGACCACAGGGTGTTGCGCTGGATACGGTTGAGCAGCTCGTTGGAGCACTCGAAGGTCCCCGCTTGGTCGAACGCCGTATGCACGACCCGCGCCTCCAAGGCATTGAGGTTGGGTTTGCCCGGCAGACCGGTCACTTCGACATACTGGAAGCCGTGATAGACGAAACGCGGCTCCCACAACTCGATCCCCCGGCCTTTGAGGATGTAGGTGTCGGTTTGGGGCCGGCCGCTCTTGATGTGCTGACCGATCTCTTTTTGATCGAGCGTGCCGTCCGGGTTGAGCCGCTCGCCATAGCGCAGAACGACTTCCTTGCCGGCCGGACCGAATACTCTCAGCCGCACCCAGCCCGCCATGTTCTGCCCCATGTCGAAGACGTACACGCCGGGCTTGGGCTCGCTGAGCTTGACCGGCTTGACCAGCTTATTGACCTTGATGGGCGGCATCATCTGGGCCGTGAGCTTGCCCTGCGGGCCGGGCACGACCTGCGCGGCGGGCCAACCGGCATCGTTGGCGTCGGCCGCATCCCAGCCCGCCTTCTCCAGCCGGGCATCGTACTTCTCGCCGTTGCGGATGCTGTCGAAGACGATGGGGCCGGTCGTGACCCGCCACGTGGCGTCGCTGGCGATCACCATCTTCGAGTCGTCGTCGAACGTGATCTCCAACTGGCACCGCAGGGCGGGCCGGTCCCGCCAGGGGGCCTTGTCGAAGTCCCACACGCACCGCGTGTGCATGTTGTACCACCCATTGCCGAGAATCACGCCCAGCGCGTTCGGGCCTTTTCGCAATTGGCGTGTGACGTCGTAGGTGACGTAGAGCGCCCGCCGGTCATAGCGGGTGAAGGCCGGATCGAGGACATGATCGCCGACCTTGGCGCCGTTGACGTGCAGCTCGTAGTAACCGAGGCCGCAGATGTAGATCCGGGCGCTATGGACCCGCTTGGCGAGGGGGAACGCCTTGTGAAACAGCGGCGCCGGCTGCGGCGACTGGTCCTCGCCCCCCGGCGCACTGATCCATTTCGCCTGCCAATCCTCCGGCGCCAGCAGTCCCATCCCCCAGACGGCCGTATTGCTGAACGCCGTGGGCTTGTCGTCCCGGTCCCACACCCGCACCTTCCAGTAGCAGCGGATGCGCGAAGCCATCGGCTTGCCCGCATAGACGACGTGAATGGACTGGTCGGAGGCGACCTTGCCCGAATCCCACAGGTCGGCCTTGTCCTCCACGAGCCGCTTCTCCTCGCTGGCCACGAGCACCTGATACGCGGTCTGTCTCTGCCCGCGCCATGGCGATTCGAGTTTCCAGCTCAGTCGCGGCTGCGCGACATCGATCCCCAGCGGATCCACCAAGTACTCGCACCGTAAAGCCGTCACACGAACTTCGCTGGGCAACTGCGCCAGGCTCATGCTCGTACTCCATGCCGCCACAACAGGCACGCAAAGGACCATTCCCCATCGAGCCATTGTTTCAACCTCCAATGCGGGTCTTTGAAACGAGATCGACAGGAGGATTTTCGCGAGGACCGGGAAGGAAATCAAGGACTCATTTCGCGGGACCACCCGGAGACATCGGCGTTCAGAGCGACCAATAGTAGTAGACCGGGACACCCCTCTGCCGGGCATCTGCCAGGAAGCTCTGCAAATCACGGAGCGGCGTCACCCGATCGATGGGTTCCTCGGGTGGGCGGAGTTTCGCTCTGAGGCGCCGGCGCCGACTCACGTAAACCCCATAAGCGAACGCACAGGCCAACCAGCCTGCCAGGATAATCAGCATCGCAGGCTCTCTGATTTCCATGATGTACGACCATAAGAGGGCTCCCCCAATGCCGGCCGTCCAGACGATCTCGCCCGTCCGGAAGTTCTGGCATGCCAGGCCTCGGCTGTCGGAATAGCCGTAGAGGTACTCGCCCACCTTGACCACGCCCCCGTGATGATTGGCCATAGCCCTATTGGCATAGACCTGCTCGACGGAGAACTTGCCTGCGTTCGGCGTGACCTTGAAGAGGTTACTGCCCGCGTTGTAGCCGGAGGTGACATAGACCAGGTTCCCCTCCGCAATCGCCAATCCGTCACGCTGCCGTTGTTGCCACGTGTCGGCGGCGGGGATTTGCGGGAGATGTCGCAGACGACGCAGTTGACGCCGCCGGCTTTGTGGAGCATAATCACAGTGTTGGGAGTGTGCTCGCGGCGGTCCGGCCGGCGACGTACGGGACCGGCGCGAGTCGCGGGGTGATGATGTGTGAGGACGATGCTATGGCATACCGTTCCAGACGGCACAAAGCGCTCCATGTGGCTCTGGCGTACAACGCGGCCACAGGATTTGTGCCGGACACGCCGGAAGATCGGGGCAGCACGGGGGACCTGCGCCAGATGATCCGCTACATGGCCCGCGTGCTGCGGTCCCTCGGCCACCAAGTCACTATCCTGCCGCTGGCCCATGATCTGTTCGCCTTTCAACGCAAACTCCGGCGTCTGAATCCCGATGTGGTCTTCAACCAGTACGACGACGTGGTGCACGGCGCTCTCTATGAGATGCGGTTCGCCGCCATGGTGCGGATGATGGGCTTTCCGCTGACCGGCTCGCCGGCCCTGGCGCTGGGCCTCGGCCGGTACAAGCACATGGCCGCCGCCCTGTTCCACGGGTCGGGCATCCCGATCCCGCCCTGCACGGAGTTGCTGGAGAAGGTCAGCGACGTGGATCGGTACGAGTGGAAGTTTCCCCTGATCGTTCAGCCCGGCCAGGAGCACGCCGGCATCGGCTTGGATCGCGATTCGATTGTCCATTCGAAGAAGGCCCTCCGCGAGCAGGTCCGCAAGATCCTGGGCACCTACAATCAACCGGCGCTGGCCCAGTCCTTCCTGCCCGGGCGGGAGTTCAACGTGGGTATCGTCGGCGGTAAGCGCGCCCGGGTGCTGCCTCTGGCCGAGGTCAACTATCAGGAACTGCCTCCGGAGATCCCGCCCATCATGTCCTACGCGGCCAAATGGATCGAAACCTCGGTGGAGTACAAGAAGACCTCCGTCATCTGTCCGGCGCCGGTGGTGCCCGAGTTGGCCCGCCAGATCAGCGATATCGCACTGCGTGCCTTTCGGGCGGTTCGCGCCTGGGGCTACGGCCGCGTCGATATCCGGCTCGATGAAGCCGGCACGCCCCGCGTCCTGGAGGTCAATTGCAATGCCTCGCTCGAGGAAGGGGTCGCCCTGGCGCGCTCCGCCGAGAAGGCCGGCATCAGCTACCCGCGACTGCTGCAGATGATCATCGATGCGGCGTTGGAAGGCCCGCCGTACGATGTGAGCGTTCCCATGCAGCTCTAGCCGGTTTGGCCGTACTCCTTGATCCGGCGGCGGTAATACGCCGCCAGCGGCATGGTCAATTCCCAGACCGGCGCGAGGAGCGCTCCGCTTTTGCACTTGGGCCGGCGGCCGCAGAGCTTGCCCATCAGGCGATCCACGTACGTGAGTTTCTGGAGGGCCGGCCAATCCCGGTAGCGACGCCGCCAGCCGGAACGCGGCGTCAGCCAGACGGCGAAGGTCTCGGCGAAGTCGTCATCCGGATGCTTCTGGGCATAGGTGTACCCATAGGAGTAGCTGCGGATATGCCGCACGAACCGCCGGCTCCACGGATTCGGATGAAAGACCTCCCGGTAAGGCTTGGAGAAGGGGCCGAAGACGTCTTTCCAGTCCGGGTCTTCCCAGAGCCGGAAGGCATAGTTCAGCGCGTGTCCGGCCTCGTGCCGGAGCAGTTGCATGATCGTCTGGCCGTCTTCCAAGTCGCCCGTCTGCTCCTTCTCGATCCGCCCGAGGATCGGACTGGCCAGATAGAAGGGGATGCCGATCGCCGGCACCCGGTCCGGGCAGCCCCAAGCATCGGTCAGATAGAAGGTGGGCGCAAAATCCAAGCCCTTGGCCGCCAGCTCCTGCTCCAGTTGCCGCAGGAACGGCTCCAGGGGCGAGCCCTTGATGCGCAGACCCAGATCGCAGATGCGCCGCCGAAAGAGCCCTTGTCGGACCGTCTCCCAATTATCAGACTGGATCCACATCCTGTTTGATTCCCGCCGTCTGCCACCAACCACAGCCGCCATCCGTTTCTTCCCCACTTCTATCAGACACCCTGGGTGATACTCCAGGGGGCACAGGACTAATGAACACCGGCTTAAGACAGCCAGCCGACACCTGATATGTTACCCCATCGCCCGGCGCCAGTTCAAATGGATCTGAACCTGTGAACATAAGTCTTTGTCCAATATGGAGTTAGGCAAAAACGCCCGTCGCCGCCTTTAGGCAAAATCCCCATTTTGCGCTCACAGGGGCCGATTCTCCGGTCCCCCCAATCTGCGCTTTTTTGCAGATTTTTTGCGTTGCTTCTCTTACTCCTTACAGGCCAAAGATTTACCTTCGCGTCCAAGCCCATGTTCTTTGTTTTCCCCGGCCGGAAATTGGCTTCGTTTTGCACGTTTCGCACAATCGGCATGCGCAGGCTGGAGGCGGTAGGCGCAGGGCGGGCGTCCCGCCGGAAATCTGCCCCCCAATCCGCAATCAAGGAATTGGCTTCGTTTCGCACGATCGGCGCCGACCTGCACGACAGCCGGGCCCAGTCCTTCTTGATTCTCTTTGCCGGCAGCCCTACAATAAGAGCGTCAACAGAACCGGAAGACCGATTGTCCCATGACGCGTTTCACCGATCCGATAGTTCGCATCCTCTTGGCCCTTTTCGGCTTGTCCATGCTTCTCGGGGCCATTGGGGACGCACTCACCCCCCATGCCCGCTATCGCCAATCCCGCCCCGAAGCCGCCAGTGTCCTGGCCACGCCGCCGGCGGAAGTCGTCATTCGCTTCAGCCGTGAGGTTACAGCAGACTCCAAGATCGGCGTCGTATCCACCGTGTCGATCCTGCCCTCGGGAGAATGGTCGTACAGTGGCGGCGAGGATGTCGTCGCGCAGTCCGGCTTCGATCCCAACGACCCGTCCCACCAATCCTTGCGGGCCGTGCTGCGGCCAGGGCTGCCCAACGGGCTGTATCGGGTGGACTGGCATACGGCGGCGGCACGAGGGAGGGCCGAGCGTTTCGGCAGCTATTACTTCGGCGTCGGGATGCCGGTGCCCGCCAGTATAACAGAAGAACTCGGCGGCCCGCTGCGGGAGCGGGATGTCTACGATACCGACGAGGTGAGTCTCCGAGCCGTACCCTTTGTCGGCGTGCTCCTGATCGCGTTGGCGATCCTCCTGCCGTGGTTCCGTTCCTTCCAATGGCACGACTGAGAACTCCTTCTCAACCGCCGAGGACGCCGAGGGCCGCAGAGGGAACCATCAACATGTTATTGCGAGCGAAGCGCGGCAATCTCCCGATTTCCGCAGATTCGCAGCCGACTACCGAGGATTGTCCTGCTTGTCACCTGTTTCCTGTCACCTGTCGCATGGGTCTCATGTCCTGCCGACTACCGACTACTGACTACCGATTACTGTCTTTCCTTCCGTCCCCCGTCACTTTTCCCTTGTGTGCCCGCCACGCGCCGCCCATAATGCCCTCCCGTGGAGCACCCCGGGTGAAGCTGCGACGAATGAGTTGGAGCCTCTGTGGGTTGGACACACGGGGCGAGTTGGAAACGAGCAGGATGGCTGTGGGAGCCTGAGAGACGCGGGAAAAGCGGATGGCTTATGTAGAAAATAGAGTGCATTCCCGGTCTCCCGCCGGTTTCCCCCACATATTACACACTATTCGTGTCAATAGGAGGGAATCGAGTGGTTCGATTCATTCAGACACCGGCCGATGGAATTCTCCGGATTCACCGGAAGGATGGTTGACATCCTGAGCAAGCGAACTGAAATAGCTGAGACTTGATCTGACGCTTTGACGATGACAGAGGAGAAACGACGGGTGTGACGGAGCGTATGAAAGACCAAAACGCGAACCCGCCTGCCCCTACGCCGGAAGATGAGGGCGCCATCGTCCCCGCCGGGCAGGGGGAGATTCTCCTATATCAGACCGAAGACGGCCGGACCCGCGTGGAATGCCGATTCCAGGATGAGACAATCTGGCTGAGTCAAGCGCTCATAGCCGAGCTTTACCAGAAGGATGTGCGGACTATAAATGAGCATCTGAAAAGCATTTACAGCGAGGGAGAGCTATCCCCGGAGGCAACTATCCGGAAATTCCGGATAGTTCGCCGGGAGGGCAGCCGCGCGGTGGCCCGACAGATCGAGCACTACAACCTCGACGCCATTCTGGCGGTTGGCTACCGTGTACGAAGCCAGCGGGGGACCCAGTTCCGGCGGTGGGCGACGGAACGGCTGCGGGAGTATCTCGTCAAGGGTTTTGTTCTGGACGATGAGCGGCTGAAGAACCCACCGGCGCCGGGGCTGGGCGTTCCGGACTACTTCGATGAGATGCTCGAACGCATCCGCGATATCCGCGCCAGCGAGAGGCGGATGTACCTGCGGGTCAGAGAGATCTTTGCGATGGCGGCGGATTATGAGCCGTCTTCCGAGCAGAGGATGTTGTTCTTTCGGGTTATTCAGAACAAGCTCCACTTTGCGGCCACCGGCATGACCGCGGCGGAGCTGATCAAGAGCCGGGCCGATCATACATTGCCCAACATGGGCCTGACCTCGTGGAAGTCCGGCGAGGTCCGCAAGACTGATGTCACGATTGCCAAGAACTACCTGAACGCCCAGGAGATCGACGAATTGAACCGGATCGTTGTGTGTGATGTGGCTCGACTTCGCCGAAGACCAGGCTCGACGGCGCAAGCAGGTATTCATGAAGGACTGGGAGCAGCGGCTGGACGAGTTTCTGCAATTCAACTAGCGCGATGTGCTGACGAATGCCGGCCGGATCAGCAAGGCAGATGCTGACGCCTTTGCACAGGATGAGTACGACCGTTTCGCCGAGCGCCGCCGGGCCTTCAAGGAAGCCCAAGGTGAACAGGCCATCATGAAGGCGCTGGAAGACGCGGCGAGGAACCTGCCCGCCCGGCCCAAGAGCGACGACCAGGAAAGCAGCCGCCGGTAGCCTCTGAGTCGGTGATTTCGGACGCGGCCGGTTCTCAATTCACCTTCTGCACCCAGGTCTGGCCGTCCTTCTCGAACTCGACACTGTCGGCCTGAATCTTCTTCACCCGGTAGCCCTGCACCGTGGCTCCGTCGGACACGAAGCTGTCGCCGATCAAGGCGCTGAGCCGGTTGTCGGCGCCCGCCATGATGGCCTCCACCTTCGGAGTCGGGTTCGCCGCTGGTTTCGCTTGTTTCTGCGTGGTCTTTGTGGGGACTGTTGGGGCGGTCGGGAGAGGGGGCTTCTGTGAAGCGAGCAGCGCCTTGCGCCGGTCCACTTCCATCTGCACCGCGGCCAGTTTGTCCTGCCGCATCCGGGCCAGTCCTATCTGGGCATTGACAAAATCCTGTTGTGTCATCTGCTTGGGGTCCTTGATCCGGGCCAGGATCGCGGCGTATTCTCCGGCCGGGTCTCCCGGCGCCGTTGTCTCCAAACGGCCGCCTGGGTTAGACCTCGCTTCCTTGGCGCGCTCAAGGAACTCTAGCCAGGCCAACTTATCTTTATCGCTGAGGGTCTGCACTCTTTGTTCAAGCTGTGCCTTCAATCCCGCCATTTGCTCGGCGTACCACGCCTCGATCTTCTGACGCTCCGCCGCAGCGTAGCCGTCGATGTCACGCAGCTCCCCCTGCTCATCGGGCGCCGGCTTGGCCGCGACCCGCGCTGCCTTGTTCGGGTCGGGTGCGGATGCCGCCAGTTGGGACTGCTCTGCCAGGCGGGCCATCACAGTATTGATCTGTGCATCGGTGTCCACCACCGGCTTGCGGGCCTGGCCGCCACTGGCCGGGGCCGGGATATGGGACCTCCCCAGCAGCACGTATCCGGCGAGCACCACGGCGATGGCGACGACGACAATCAAAAGTCCGACTTTTCTGTTCATGGTGTGTCCTCCAAGGCGCTAGGACGAATATCGGCTATCGTCGGCAGCGCCTTGAGGCCCTTGGAGTTGATGATTGATGATTTGTATCGGACGCCCGCGAGGGTCGTTGCTGATCCGGCTGTAGATCGTGCTCAGGACCTCGTCCGGGGCCGCGTCGCCGCGGCGGGCGTCAAAAGACGCGGGGGATCAGGCGATACCTCGTCTTCTTCATGTAGTGGCGATAGTCGGGGAATCTCTGGAGGAACTGCTCCTCGGCCAGGATCCGGCAGACATACACGGTCGACCACGCCAGATAGCACAGGATGCCCGCCACGGTGTAGGCGGCCTGATAGCGGAAAAAGCTCAGGCCGAAGAAGACCAGCTTGAAGGCTGTGGCGGGGTGACGCACGAGGCCGTACAGACCCTTCGTTTGAATCTTCTTATAGGAGAGGTTGGAGGTCGAAAAACCCAGCGCGCTGCCGCTGAGCATGTAGAGCACAAGACTGCCGAGGGAGGCAATGTCGATGGCCGTGTTCCAGCCCCGGTGGTTCAGCAAGGGGGCCGAGTTCTCGGGCAGGGACGGGAAGGGGACGAATTGAGCGGCGAAAAGGATGAAGGGCATATAGCAGATCAACACCACGAACCAATGCAGGGGATCCGTGTCCACGTCGCGCATGCGGGTCTTGGTGAACCAGGATTCCCAGAAGTACCCCACCGCCGCATTGTTGGAATCGATCAGCCAGGCCAGGGCGGTCAGGGACAGCAACACGGCGGAAAGGCTCGACTGCCCCACGGGACCCGGAAGGCCCCCGGACAGCCTGGAGATGCCGAGGTAGACCTGCTCGACCATGATCGGCACATAGTGGATTCGGATGAGCGCTGCGAGGTAGATGCGCTGGTAGCGCCTTTGGGCCAGCCTCCGCCTGATCCGGGCGAACTGTCCGTGGCGCAGGGCTTTGAGCAGGGAAACCACGCGGAGGTAGGGGTCTCCCATCACGTTGTCGAGCGAGTAGCGATATTTCTCCGCCAGGATGAAGTAGGGCAGTCCCAGGGCCACAAAGAGCCGGAGGAAGTCGGCAAAGAACCGCCGCGTGTTGACGGTCGCATTCCGATAGAGCGGATGGACACTGTAGAACTCCAGAATTGCCCACAAGACGAGGCCCCAGAGAACATACTTGCACAGGGCCTTGGGAATCACCTGGCCCAGCCGTCGCCGCTGGTAGACCTGCTTGTCGGTCGCCACGGCATGGACGGTGTAGAACGCGATCAGCAGCCCGATCGGGGCATAGAAGTGGGCGTGCAGGTCCAGGACCCCCAGCCGATGCAGGGCCCAGGTGGCGAGGAAGGACAGGGCAATCCCGGCATAGCAAAGCAGGGGATGGATCATGGCGTTCCCATCCGCCGGGCCGACGGTCAAGGCCCAAGCCCGGCCATGCTTTGCTCTTAGGATGGAGTCACCGGCGACAGCCACTGCTTGTTTCCTTCCTGGCCCTTTCCAGGGCCATACCCTGCTTTATCGGATTCACAAGCAGCTCGCATAAGCAAGTCGCCGGCGAAATAAACCGCCGCCAAAGGGCTTACAGAAACCGGTGGGATCGGCTCTAAGTTTTTACGACACAATGCTTTAGCAGAGACGGTGTGCACGGCACACCCTGCGCCGCCCGTAACCGCAGGACGAAACGAGCCGTGCAACTGTCTCCCGCTCCACGACTTGGCCGTCCTCCGGCCTATTCCCACTCGATGGTGGCGGGGGGCTTGCTGGAGATGTCGTAGACGACGCGGTTGACGCCGCGAACCTCGTTGATGATCCGGCTGGAGATCGTGCTCAGGACCTCGTAGGGGATGCGCGAGAAATCGGCGGTCATGAAGTCGGTCGTGTCTACCGCGCGGATCGCGATCACGCTCTCATAGCTGCGCTCATCACCCATCACGCCGACGGTCGAGACGGGGACCAGGACCGCCAGGGCCTGCGAGATCTTCGGATAGAGGCCCGCGGCCTTGATCTCGTCGATCAGGATCTCGTCGGCGGCCCGCAGGACTTCGAGGCGCTGGGGCGTCACTTCGCCCAGGATGCGGACGCCCAGGCCCGGGCCGGGGAAGGGGTGGCGCCAGACGATGTCATCGGGCAGGCCCAGGTACTCGCCGACGACGCGGACCTCATCTTTGAACAGGTCCCGCAGGGGCTCCACCAGCTCGAAGCCAAGCTGGGCGGGCAGGCCGCCGACGTTGTGATGGAGCTTGATATTGGCGGCGGGATTGCCGTCTTTGTGGCCGGACTCGATGACGTCCGGGTAGAGTGTGCCTTGGGCGAGGAACTTGGCGTTGGGGATCTTGCCGGCTTCGGACTTGAAGGCTTGGATGAACTCGGCGCCGATGATCTTGCGCTTCTGCTGCGGGTCCGTCACGCCGGCGAGGGCCGCGAGGAACTGGCTGGACCAGTCCACGACGCGCAGGTCCATGTGGAAATGGTCGCGGAAGGTCGAGACGATGCTTTCGCGCTCATTGCGGCGGAGCAGGCCGTTGTCCACGAGGATGCAGACGAGCTGAGCGCCGATGGCCTGGTGGAGCAGGGCCGCGGTGACGGAGGAGTCCACGCCGCCGCTGAGGCCGCAGATGACCGTGGCGTCGTCCACCTGCCGCCGGATGCTCTGGACCGTCTCCGTGACGAAATCGCTCATCTTCCAGTCGCCGGTGCAGCCGCAGACGCCGTACAGGAAGTTCTTCAGGATCTCCGAGCCTTTGGGCGTGTGGCTGACTTCCGGATGAAACTGGACACCGAAGAACTTCTTTTGAGCGTGGCGGATGGCGGCCCAGGGGCAGGTCTTCGTCTGGGCAAGCTTGACGAAGCCCTGGCCGGGGTTGGCGACCTGGTCACCGTGGCTGGCCCAGACGAGCGTGTCGTCGGGAAGGCCGGCGAAGAGATCGCTTTTGTCGAGAATCGCCAGGGTGGCCCGGCCGTACTCGTGGCTCTTGGCCCGGATCACTTCCGCGCCGAGCATTTGGCAGCCGAGCTGCATGCCGTAACAGATGCCGAGAATGGGCACGCCCAAGTCGAAGATACGCTCGTCGCAGCGAGGGGCGTTGGCCTCGTAGACGCTGGCCGGTCCGCCGGAGAGGATGATGCCTTTGAGCGGCAGCTTCGACAGCTCTGCGACGGGCGTGCGGGCCGGGAAGATGCGGGAGTAGACATTGTGCTCGCGGACCCGGCGGGCGATCAGTTGGATGTACTGGCTGCCGAAATCCAGAATGGCGATCATTTCACGGATCATAAGGCCTCGTGTAGGGGCAACCCCCTGTGGTTGCCCTACCAGGGCAGGCACGGGGGCCTGCCCCTACGGGATTACCACTCTTCGAACGACAGGCTGGCGGAATAATTCGGGGCTTCCTTCGTGATCTGAATGTCGTGCGGGTGGGACTCGGTGACCGACGCCATACTGACGCGGACGAAGCGGGTCTGGGTCATCAGCTCCTGGATATTGCGGGTGCCGCAGTAGCCCATGCCGGCCCGCAGGCCGCCGACAAGCTGGTAGACGAAGTCGCTCAGCGAGCCACGGTAGGGGACCCGGCCTTCGACGCCTTCCGGGACGAGCTTGCCGATCTCGGTGGTGCTGGACTGGCCGTAGCGTTCCGCCGAGCCTTTGACCATCGCGCCGAGCGAGCCCATGCCCCGATACTCCTTGAACTGCCGGCCCTTGTAGATCACCAGTTGGCCGGGGCTCTCCTTGAGGCCGGCGAACAGCGAGCCGATCATCACGCACGAGGCTCCGGCGGCGATCGCCTTCGTGATATCGCCCGACTGGCGGATGCCGCCGTCGGCGATGACCGGAATGCCCTGCTTGTTGGCCACCTCGGCACAGTCCATCACGGCGGAGATCTGCGGGACGCCCACGCCGGAGATGATGCGGGTGGTGCAGATCGCGCCGGGGCCGATGCCGACCTTGACCGCATCCGCGCCGGCGTCGATCAACTCGCGGGCGGCGTCGGCGGTGGCGATATTGCCCGCGATCACGTCGATCTGGTAGTCCTTCTTGATCTTCTTGACGGTATCGACGACGTTCTGCGAGTGCCCGTGGGCGGTATCGACGGTGATCACGTCGACATCCGCGGCGATCAGGGCCTCCACCCGCTCGTAATCGTGGACGCTGACGGCGGCCCCGACCCGCAGCCGGCCGCGTTTGTCCCTGGCGGCCCGCGGGTACTGCTGGACGCGGTCGATATCGCGCATCGTGATCAGGCCCGCCAGCTCGCCCCGGCCGTTGACCAGCAGCAGCTTCTCGACTTTGCGCTCCTGGAGGATTCCCTTGGCCTGTTCGAGCGTCGTCCCGGCGGGGCCGGTCACGAGGTTCGTCTTGGTCATGACCGCGTTGATCTCGACGTTGTAGTCCTTCAGGAACTTCAGGTCGCGCCGGGTGAGAATGCCGACGAGCTTCTTGCCCTGGACAATCGGAATGCCGGAAACGTTCTGCTCGGCCATGAGTTCCTGGGCCCGGCGGACCGGCTCTTTGGGCGAGAGGGTGACCGGATCGAGGATCACGCCGTGCTCGGACCGTTTGACCTTGGAGACCTCGCGCCGCTGGGCCTCGACAGACAGGTTCTTGTGGATGATGCCGACGCCGCCTTCCTGGGCCAGGGCGATGGCGAGCGCCGCCTCGGTCACCGTATCCATGGCCGCCGAGACGATCGGGATATTGATCGGGATGTGGGCGGTCAGCTTCGTGCTGGTGTCGGCCTGGTTGGGCACGAAGTCGCTCTTGCGGGGAAGCAGTAAGACATCATCAAAGGTTATGCCTTCGGCGATGATTTTGCTGTTGTTCATGACGGCTCCAACGATGCTACGCCTCTGGTGGTCAAGTTAAACGAATTACTATAATCGCCGGCCGGATCACGGTCAACCCTTTCGATTGGCAAAAAGACCTGTAAAAACGTGGAACGCGCCCGCGGCCGGACTGTCAAACAGGATAGAACAGAATTGAGAGCCTCGAATCCTCTCACAGGTGCATCTAAGCCACACACCAGGGCGGGCGGGCATTCCGAGTCCTCCGTGTCCGCCCGCCGGCCAGCAAGGAAGCTGGCTTTTTCTATGCGCAGCGCTCCAGGCCACTCGAACGGCCGTCGGCCGAGTTTGAAGTGTAAAGTGTGAAGTTTGAAGCCAGACCGCGGCCTTGCCATTCTTAAGACTTGAAACTTCAAACTTGAAACTCCTTCCCCAATTGGGTTTGTTTGACATGATCGGCCACCTCGCCGGAATTGGGTTTGTTTGTACAACGCCCGCATCCCGCCTTCCCCAAGCCACGTCCGACCGAGCCCCGCCGGGAATTGGGTTTGTTTGGCGCATCTGCCCTGCGTCCCGCGTCCGGTCTCCCAGATACCCCAGGACGCCCAAGTTTGGCTTTGTTTGGCATGATCGTCTCTTCGTGGCTTGGGCGTCCTCGCCCGAGTTGTCCCGAATTGGCTTTGTTTGTTCGCGACGGCATCGCCCATCGATTCTCTCCTAACCGTTGCTGCGGCCGTGCCTTACGGCTCCCGGCCAGTACTTGACCCGCCCGAAATTGGCTTTGTTTGGCATACTCGCCTCCGCGTACCTTAGCCAAGCCTGCCCAAATTGGCTTTGTTTGTTCACAATGGCATCCCTCATGCTGCTGAACACTCCAAATTGGGTTTGTTTGTACAACCGCCTATCGGCTACTCACCACCGGCTACCGTCTTTTGGCTTTGTTTGTACGATAGGCCTTCGGAGGATGTCCCGGTTGTCGTTGAGAAGTAGTTGAAAGAGATCA
>JAMCWO010000018.1 GCA_023481165.1 Planctomycetota bacterium
CCTGGCGGCGCCATTTGCGCGTGTGTGACGCTTGCGCCCGGGCCGTGACACGCCTGCGCGCCGGTGTGACGACAGCGGCCGAGTCAGACGCCGACACGCTGGTCTGGGTGGATACCGGCGGGACCGATACCGCCGTCGTCGGCTTGGAACCGAACCTTCAGATCGGTGATTTTCGGCTGGAGAAACGTCTGGGCTGCGGCGGCATGGGCGTGGTCTACCAAGCCATGCAGCTTTCGCTGCAGCGGCGCGTCGCACTGAAGGTGCTGCCCCTCACCCTGGCGGCAGGTCCCTCGGCCGTCGAGCGCTTCCATCGGGAAGCGCGGGCCGCCGCGAAACTGCATCACCCGAGTATCGTCACCATCTATGCGGAAGGCGCGGAGCGGAACGTGTGCTACTTCGCGATGGAAATGATCAACGGTGAAAACCTCGATCACATCATCGCCGACCTCCGGCGCGCCCGGGCCCTGCGCGCGGGGGGGACTGTTCCAGAACCCGGAGCTTCGGCCGGCCCCGAAAGCGAGGAGGCGGCGAAGGTCCCCGGTGTGCTGCGGAACTGCCCGGCACGACACGAATACTTCCGCACCGTGGCCCGCTTGATCGGCGAAGTGGCCGAGGCGCTGAGCTACGCGCACGCCCAGGGCGTCATCCACCGGGACGTGAAGCCCTCGAACCTGATGCTGTCCGGCGACGGCCGGCTCATCCTGCTCGATTTCGGAATCGCGCGCATCTGCGCGGAACGGGGGACGACGCTCACCGGCTCCTTTGTCGGCACGCCCCGGTACATGAGTCCCGAGCAGATTGCCGGCGGACAGGAGAAGCCGGACCACCGCGCCGACATCTACTCGCTCGGCGTGACCCTGTATGAGCTGCTGACTCTGGAACCGCCGTTTGAAGGCGATACCCAGCAGCAGGTGATCGGCCAGATCCTCCGCAAGGAGGCCCGCCGGCCGCGGCAGATCGATCGGCACATTCCCGCCGATCTGGACACCATCTGCTGCAAGGCCATGGCCAAGGAAGCGAGCCGGCGGTATCGCGATGCCGGCGAGATGGCGGAGGACCTGCGCCGCTATCTCAAGGGCTGCGCGATCCGGGCCCGGCGGCCGGGCGTGGTCGGGAGCCTGATCAAGTTCGTTCGCCGCCATCCCGCCACGGTGGCCTTGGGGGCGGCGGTCGTGGTCCTGGGCGTGCTGGCCGGCACGATCGCCTGGACGCACTACTCGACCCGCTGGGCCCAGCAATACGCGATGGCCGAGATCGACCAACTCATCGACCAAAACGAGTTCTACGCGGCGTTCCTGCTGGCGGAGAAAGCCCAGCGGTACCTTCCCGAGAACCCCCTGCTGCTCAGCCGCTGGCCGCAGATGTCCCGGGAATGCACGGTTGCCACGGACCCGCCGGGAGCCGAAGTCTATATCAGCCCCTATCGGGACAGGCGGCCTACCTGGAAGTACCTTGGTCTGAGTCCGGTCCATCAGGCGCGAATCCCGTACGGCACGTTCCGGTGGCGGCTGGAGCGGGCGGGATTCCTGCCGGTGGAGGTGGTGCGGTCGAACGAGCTGCCGTCCCCGAACGCGGACCCGACCGGGTCATCGTCCGAGCGTATCGATTTCGTGCTGAACCGGGAAGGCAGCATGCCGGCCGACATGGTCTGGATCCCGCCCGCGACTCTGGAACAGAGGAGCCTGTTCCATGGCGAACGGACCATCCCGAATGTCCCGGCCTTTCTGACCGACAAGTATGAGGTCACGAACCGCCAATACAAGGAATTCCTGGACAGCGGCGGCTACGAGGACGAGACCTTCTGGCAGGAGCCGTTTCTCAGGGACGGCCGGAAGATCGCCTGGTCCCAGGCCCGCGAGGAGTTCCGCGACGAGACGGGCTCCTTGGGGCCCTCCACGTGGCGCAACGGGACCTATCGGCGTGGACAAGCCAATTACCCTGTGGGCGGGATCAGTTGGTACGAGGCCGCCGCGTACGCGCGCTTCCGCGACAAGGCCCTGCCCACCATTTTCCATTGGACCTTCGCGGCCCGGGCGGACGATGAGCCGTACCGCATTACGGGTCTGAGCAACTTCAGCGATGGTCTCGCCCGCGTGGGCCTCTGCACCGGGATGGGGCGCTTCGGCTTGTACGATGCCGCCGGAAACGTGCGGGAATGGTGCTACAACGCCCTGGCGGGCACCGCGGACGTCCGGTGCCTCCTCGGCGGCGCCTGGGGCGAATACGACACGGCGTTTATCAACGGGGCAACTCGCTCGCCATGGGACCGCGATCGGACCAACGGCGTGCGGTGCGTCAAGTACCTGGAGGGCCGGGAAACGGTCCCGCTCCTGGCCTTCCAACCGGTCGAATGTCAATTTCGCGATTTCACGAGATTCAAGCCGGTCTCCGACGAGGTGTTCAACTCCTACGTCGATGCCTACCGTTACGACCTGACGAGGCTGAACGCCCGCGTGGAAGCCAGCGACGAGGACCTGGGCTACTGCCGGCGGGAGCGGATCATTTTCGACGCCACCTACGGGAACGAACGTGTCACCGCCTACCTGCATCTGCCGCGGGGAGTGAAGGAACCTTATCAGGCGGTCGTCTGGTACCCCGGCGGTATCGCCCGGTTCAGCCCCTGGGATCAGCGGGCCTACACGCACGAGTTGGTTTGCCTCATTCGCAGCGGGCGGGCGGTGATCGTGCCTATCTACAAGGGGACCTACGAGCGGGACCCGGAACGCCCCCTCTTTCCACCCGACCGGATTCAGAGCCGCAACCTCTATATCCAGAGGTCGCAGGACATGCGGCGGGCTATCGACTACTTGCAGACGCGCCAGGATATCGATATCGGCAAGCTCGCCTTCGCCGGATTGGCCTGGGGCGGACAGATGGGCCCGGTGATGATCGCGGTGGAAGAGCGGTTCAAGACCGGCATTCTGCTGCTGGGAGGCCTTTGCGCGTGCAAGCGGCATCCGGCGTCGGACCCCGCCAATTTCGCCCCGCATGTCACGATCCCGATCCTCATGCTCAATGGCAAGGATGACTCGCTGTTTCCGGTCGAGACGGCCCAGAAACCGCTGTTCGACCTGCTGGGGACACCCGCCGAACACAAGAGACACATCCTCTTTCCCGGCGAGCACAGCATCCCCTGGGAGTACCGCAAACAATACCACCAGGAAATCGTAGATTGGTTGGACAAGTACCTGGGACCGATCCAACGAATTGATAATTGATGATTGCCGGAGCGGCCTACGGCCGATGGATTCAATAATCGATCATCAATAATCCCTATCAGTGCTATGCCTGATCCGAATCAGACAGATCGAGGTGTGCTGGAGGCCATCCGGGGCGGCGACGCCGCGGCATGGACCCGCCTGGTGGAAGAATACCAGGGCCGGCTCCTGCGGTTCGCATCGGCCCGCGTGCCCCAGCGCGCCGATGCCGAGGACATCGTCCAGGACACCTTCGCCTCGTTCATCAAGGTGACCAAGACGCTGCAGATCGAGACCAGCATCGAGACCTACTTGTTCGGCATCCTGCGCAACCGGCTCGTCGACCGGCTGCGCACCCGCTGGGCCCGCTCGGTGTGCCTGATCCAGGATGTCTGCCGCACCGGCGCCGACGAGGGCCCGGTCGAGCCGCTCGCCCGCATGCCGGCGACCGACCCGAGCGTGAGCTGGTGCGTCAGTCACAGCGAGCAGCGCCAACTGCAGCGGCAGGTTCTGACGGAGGCCCTGCAACAGTTGATCCGGGGTTTCCAGGAGGCCCGGAAGTTCCGCGACTTGAAAGTGGCGGAGATGGTATTTTATGGCCAACTCACCAGCGTCGAGATCGCGCGTCTGCTCGGTCTCGAGGAGGGGCTGGTCCGCGTCGTCAAGCATCGCTGTCTCGAAGCCATCCGCGCCCGGATCGCCCAGTGCGATGCCCTGAAGGATGCCTCGATCTCGTACTCGGAGGATCTGCTGACCGAGGTCTGGGAGACGCAGCGTCTGAGCTGCCCGAAACGGAGCGTCCTCAGCGAGTTTCTGCTTGAAAGCCTCTCCCCGGAATGGTTCGACTACGTGGATTTCCATCTAGCCCTGATGGGCTGTCACTTCTGCCGGGCGAACTTCAAGGACCTCCAGGAACAGCAGACCGGCGACCAGCACACTCAATTCCGCCAGCGCATCGTGACTTCGACCGTCGGCTTTCTCTCCGAGGCATGAACGCACCTTCTGCGCAAAACGTTAGTGGTCCGCAAAGAAGGAGGTTGGAATGACGGAATAATGGATACCCTTTGCTCCCCAATATTCCGGCTGGAGTTGCTGCTTGCTTTACTCGGAATCTCGGGGCAGCCGGGACGGGTGATTCTCCGTGGGCTGCCACTTTCTTGTGGGCTTCTGATGGACACCCCGTTGGAGAAATGCGAAACGATGCTCAACGATATCCACACCCGCGAGGATCGCCACCGTCAGGATGGCCAGCTTGACGCCCAGCCAGGGGAACCCCACCCCGATCACGACACCAATGGAGGCCAGGACCCAGATGGCCGAGGCCGAAGTCACGCCGATGATGGCGCCGTGCCGGGCCAGAATGACGCCGGCGCCCAGGAACCCGATCCCGGTAATCACCTGGCCGATGGCGCGCGAGGGATCGGTCACCGGGTTGGAGACGTGCCGCGCCATGGCGATGAAGACGTACGTCCCGGTACAAATCAGGGCGCTCGTGCGCATCCCCATGGGTTTGCCCCGCAACTGCCGCTCCAATCCGACAATGATCCCGGACAGAAAACAGCACAACAACGCCTCCCACGTCAACGGCCCGACCTCAATCACACTCATAGTCATTCTTCCATCGGTCCCCTCGCGAACCTTGGCCTCGAACACACGACAACGATCAGGCGACAGCATATCCGAGGCATGCCGGTGGGGCAAGCCCCACCGCTTCCGCTACTTCTCCCGCAGCCAGCGGAGGATCTCGCGGGGACCGGGGCGCTTGCCGTAGAGGAGGATGCCGGTGCGAAAGACCTTGGCCGCCGCCCAGACCGTGGCCAGAACGCCCGCGATCAGCACAAGAATGGACAGGGCCACCTCGCCCGTCCAGATTGCGGTGCCGCTCGACAGGCGCAGGACCATCACCATGGGCGTCGCCGGGGGCACGTAGGACAGCACGCGGGCCAACTCGCCGTTGGGCTCCTGGGCCAGGCGCGGCCAGGCGATCATCGGGATGATGAACACCAGCATGACCGGCATCATGACGCTCTGCGTCTCCTTGATCGTGTTGCAGATCGAGCCGACGCCGGCGAGAATCGCGCTGAACAGGATGAAACCCAGAATATAGTAGATCAGACCGTAGACGACCAAGTCCGCCCCGACGTCGATTTGCAGGCCCTTCCAGCGGGCCGCCGCGTAGCCTGCCACGCCGTACAGGGCCATGACCGTCAGGCCGACCGCCGCCAGACCCGCGATCTTGCCGGCCATCAGCTCGAACGGGCTGACCACCGACAGCAGCACCTCAATGATGCGGGAGTTCTTCTCCTCAATGATGCTGCTGACCATGTGCTGGCCCATGCCCACGATGCCGATGAAGATCAGGTACATGAAGGCGAAGGGCACCATCATCCGGGCCATCTGCTGCCCCTTGCCCTGCGACCGCTCCTGGTCCTGCGCTTCGCCCAACTCCGCCCACTGGATGGAGACATTCGAGATGGCCTCCAGCATCTTGCGGTCCAGGCCGCGGGTCTCGTAGCGCCGGTCGATCACCGCCTCGCGCAGAAGCCGCTCCACCGTCCCGAGCGCGTCGAGTTGGGAGGGCTTGGCCTTGTAGGTAAACAGGCGGATGGCACCCGCTTCGCCTTCCAGGCTGCCCTCCAGCGC
Organism: Planctomycetota bacterium; assembly: GCA_023481165.1. Lineage (GTDB taxonomy): Bacteria > Planctomycetota > Phycisphaerae > Sedimentisphaerales > Anaerobacaceae > PLanc-01. The sequence continues at coordinate 5,841 of JAMCWO010000018.1, forward strand.
CGCATAGGCGTCCAGGCGGCCTTTCCGTAAATCCTCCTTCGCCTGCTCTTCGGCGCCGCCGCCGGCGTCCACGACCTCGAGTAGGATGGAGCCGAGCGGGTGGACCCGGTTGTACTGGTCGAACACGGTCTTGATTTCGGCAGACAGAGTTTTCGATGGGCTCGTCACGCGGATCTCGACCGGGGCGCGCGGCGCATCCGGGCGCGGCGCGAACCAGTCGCCGAATACGATGATGCTGCCGAGGATCAGCGGCAGGACGAGCAAGCCCAGAAGGAACGTGCGGGTCTTGACCGTCTCAGCGAACTCACGCTGGGCCACGTTATAGATCTTCCGCATGACGGCCTCCGACCAGCTGGACAAAGATCTCGTGCAGCGAGGGTTGTTTGATCTCGAACGCCCGCACGCGAACGCGCTCGACGAGCGCCCGGAGCAGATCCTGGGGATCGGCGCCATCCCGCAGGCGCACGTCGAGTCGCCGTCCGTCCGGCTGGACCGCCTGCACCATCGGCAGCGTCGGGAGAAAACCGGTGTCGCCCTCCAGCTCGAGGGAGATCGTGTTGGCTTCGTGTCCAGCGCGAATCTGGTCGAGCGTGCCGTTGACGACGACCCGACCGCGGTCGATCAGGACGAGGAAGTCGCACAGCCGCTCGGCCTCGTGCATCACGTGCGTGGAGAACAGGACGGTCTTACCCTCTTGCCGCAGGCGGCCGATGATCTCCCGCAGCATGTCCTGGTTCACCGGGTCGAGGCCCGAGAACGGCTCATCGAGAATCACGAGGTCCGGGCGGTCGTGGCGAACTACGCCCATACCGTCCTTGCCGAGCTCGCCGAGCCACTTCCGCTCGAACAGAACTGGCAGTCCGACCTCGAGATTGGCGTGGAGCTCGTTCGCCGTG
>JAMCWO010000111.1:0-702 GCA_023481165.1 Planctomycetota bacterium
TGCCGAGCACGGGGACGACCCCGAGCGTGGTGGACGTGGCGGGCCAACCTCAGGGGATTACCGTCGCCGATCCCAACGTCGTCGCCTACAATCCGGCGAACGGTAAGGAACTCTGGCGCGCCAAATGCGTGGGCGGGGACTTGGCCCCCTCGCCCCTCTGCGCCGGCGGCCTGGTCTTTGCAGTTCAGCCGTTCTCGCAACTGGTGGCGATCCAGCCGACGGGCCAGGGCGATGTCACGAAGACGCACATCGCCTGGAAAGGGGAGGATGGTATCCCGGATATCTGCTCGCCGGTCAGCGACGGTAAGTATGTGTACCTGCTGGACAGCGAGGGCCTGATCACCTGCTACAATCTGGCAGACGGCAAGAAGGTCTATGAGCACGATCTGAAGGAGCAGTGCCGGGCTTCGCCCAGCATTGTGGGCGATAAACTTTATGTTCTGAGCCTCAAGGGCGTGATGCACATTGCGCAGGCCGGGCCCGAGTACAAGGAACTCGGAAAATGCGAGTTGAACGAGGAGTCTCTTGCTTCTCCGGCGTTCGCGGACGGCCGGATCTACCTCCGGGGCGCGAAGAATCTCTATTGTATCGGGCAGGCCGCCGCAGGCGGAGCATCGGGCAGCAAGTAGGGTGGCATGGAGCAATTGGATCTGACATTCGTGGATCGGGTGGTCGAGAAGGTCGGTACCGGCAAAGAGAAGG
>JAMCWO010000111.1:712-28902 GCA_023481165.1 Planctomycetota bacterium
AACAAGCGGTCCTTCACGCCGGCCTCGATCGCCGGGGTCTCCACGTTCTACGACCAGTTCCGGCACCGGCCCGCCGGGCGTCACATCATCCACGTTTGCGTGGGCACTGCCTGTCACGTCAAAGGCTCCGAGTTGGTCCTGGAGGAGTTCCGGCGCCACCTGCAGATCCCGGAAGGCGAGGACACGGATGCCCGGAGACTATTCACCGTGGAGAAGATCGCGTGTCTCGGCTGCTGTACGCTGGCCCCGGCGGTGCAGATCGACGAGATCACCTACGGCCATCTGACGCGGGAGTCCGTCCCCAAGGTCTTGAAGGACTTCCTCCGGCATGAAGAGGCCCGGGCAGCGTCGTCGGGGACCTCGCGCCGGTTGCGTCCGCCGAAGCCGGGCTTTCATGGTGAAGTGCGCATCGGCTTGGGCTCGTGCTGCCAGGCGCGCGGCAGCGCCAGGCTGCATGGTGCCCTGCAGGATGCGTTGGCGGAAGTTGGCGTCAGAGTGCCGGTGAAGAGAGTGGGATGCGTGGGCATGTGCCACCAGACGCCGCTGCTGGAGGTGGTGCAGCCGAACCAATCCTCATTCCTTTATGCCCGGGTCCAGCCAGAGGACGCCAAGGCTATTGTCCTACGGCATTTCGGCGCCAAATGGCCGCACAAGAGATTCTCCAACGCTGTCTCCGGCGTGTTGGACCGCTTGTTGACGGACGAGAAATGGGAGCCTGTTACGCGTTACGCGATCCACGTGCGGGACCAGGCGGTATCCGATTTTCTGGGTCGGCAGATTCACATTGCCACGGAGCACTGCGGGCATATCGACCCGACCGACCTGGATGAGTACGTTCGCAACGACGGTTTCAAGGCATTGGAGAAGGTGCTCAAAGAAATGACGCCGGAAGCGGTGATCGCGCAAATGGAAGTGAGCGGACTGCGCGGCCGGGGCGGCGCGGGTTTTCCCACGCATCTCAAGTGGTCCGCCGTGCGCGCGGAAAGGGCCCCAAAGAAGCACATCGTCTGCAATGGCGATGAGGGCGACCCCGGGGCCTTCATGGACCGGATGCTGATGGAGTCCTACCCGTATCGCATCATCGAGGGGATGATCATCGCGGCCCGGTGTGTCGGGGCCGACGAGGGCTTTCTGTATATTCGCGCGGAGTATCCGCTGGCGATCAAACGTGTGACCGAAGCCCTGGAGAAATGCCGGGAGCAGGGCTTCCTTGGCGACCACATCCTTGGCACGGATTTCTCGCTGCAACTGAGGATTGTGGCCGGGGCGGGCGCTTTCGTCTGCGGCGAGGAGACGGCGTTGATGGCAAGTATCGAGGGCCGCCGGGGCATGCCCAGGCTGCGACCGCCCTTCCCCGCACAGAAGGGGCTGTGGGACCGCCCGACTCTGATCAATAACGTCGAGACCTACGCGTGCGTGCCCTGGGTCATCCGCAACGGTGCCGAGGCCTTCGCCAAAATCGGCGTCGGCAAGAGCAGAGGCACAAAGGTCTTTGCCTTGGCGGGCAAGGTGGCACGTGGCGGGCTGATCGAGGTCCCGATGGGCATCTCTATCCGGCAGGTCGTGGAGGAGATCGGGGGTGGCATCGCAGGCGGGCTGAAGTTCAAGGCGGTTCAGGTGGGCGGGCCCTCCGGCGGGTGCATCCCCGCCACGAAGGATCATCTGTCGGTGGACTATGAGACGCTGACCGAGGCCGGGGCCATGATGGGTTCCGGCGGCCTGGTCGTCCTCGATGAGACCGACTGCATGGTCGATATCGCGAGGTACTTCCTTCAATTCACGCAGAATCAGTCCTGTGGCAAATGCACCTTCTGCCGGATCGGGACGCGGCGGATGCTGGACATCCTGGACCGGCTGTGCACCGGCAAGGGCGAGGCGGCGGACCTCGCGGAGCTCGAGCATCTGGCCGTGACGACGAAGAAAGGGAGCCTGTGCGGCCTGGGCAAGACGGCGCCGAACCCGGTCCTGACGACGATGCGCTACTTCAGGGAAGAGTACGAGGCCCACGTGGCGGGCCGCTGTCCGGCGGGCAAATGCAAGGCCCTCGTCAAATACTGGATCACGGACGATTGCATCGGCTGCACGCTCTGCGCCCAGCACTGCCCGGCCGATGCCATTGCCATGAAGCCGTACGAGAAGCATGAGATCGACCTCGAAAAGTGCACCCGCTGCGGGACCTGCAAGACGGTGTGCCCGTCCAACGCGGTTCGGGTGGAGTGACGATGCTGAAGATCACGATTGATAATCGCGAAGCGGAGGTAGAGGCGGGCACGACCATCCTGGACGCCGCCCAGAAAGTCGGAATCTCGATTCCTACGATGTGTTTCCTGCGCGAGCACGCGGCCACGACAAGCTGCATGGTCTGTGTCGTCAAGCTGGCCGGCGCGAGCGGCCTGGTGCCCGCGTGCGGCACGGTTGCGCGGGAGGGCATGCGGATCGAGAGCGAGAGCGAGGAGGTACACGCGGCACGAAAAGCGGCCTTGGAACTGTTGCTCAGCGATCACGCGGGCGACTGCGCAGGTCCGTGTCAGATGGGCTGTCCGGCCCATATGGACATTCCGCAGATGATCCGCCAGATCGCGGCAGGCGATCTGAAGGGGGCAATCGTGACAATCAAGCAGGACATTGCCTTGCCGGCGGTCCTGGGGCGAATCTGCCCGGCCCCGTGCGAAAAGGCCTGCCGCCGCAAGCAGCACGATGAGGCGGTTTCGATCTGTCTCCTCAAACGCTATGCCGCCGACGTGGACCTGCAATTGCCGTCGCCGTACCTGCCGAAGTGCGAAGCCGGCCGAGGCAAACGCATAGCCATCATCGGCGCCGGTCCGGCGGGCCTGGCGGCCGCTTACTACCTCCAGCAGGATGGTTTCGAGTGCACCATTTTTGACGATCACGATGAGCCCGGCGGTATGCTGAGGTATGGCGTGCCGGAAGCGAACCTGTCTCGTGATGTGCTGACGGCCGAAATCGCACAGATTCAGAGACTCGGCGTGGCGTTCCGATTGGGTACCCGTGTGGGTGTCACCGTCTCGATGGACGAAATCCGCCGGCAATTCGACGCTATCTTCCTCGGTACCGGCGAGTTGAAGCCGGGCGACGCCGAAGTTCTTGGGATCGCTGCGTCCCCCGAAGGAATCAGAATCGATAGTCAAACCAATGCCACGAGTGTGCCGGGCATATTCGCGGGCGGCGACGCGACCCGCAAACGGCGGCTCGCGGTCCGCGCGGTGGCGGATGGGAAAGAGGCAGCCGAGTCGATTCGATGTTATCTGACGAGTGGCAGCCTCAAGGCAGAAGACCCCGTTTGTAGTGTGCCCGTAAGGGCATATCAAGAAACGCCTCACGGCGTCACTACAAACAGCCGCGCCTTCATCAGCCGAATGGGGAGGCTCCGGGACGGTGAGATGGAAGTCTTTCTCCGGTCCGCCAGCGCAGAGTCCCGGCACAAGCCCGCCGGTCCCGACGGCGGATTCACGGACGACCAAGCCCGCGCCGAGGCGCTTCGTTGTCTGCATTGCGATTGCCGCAAACCGGACGCGTGTCTGTTGCGGCAGTATGCACAGGCGCGTGATGCCCGACAGGCCAGATACAAGGCCGAGCGACGACGATTTGTCCAGCAGACACAGCATCCGGACGTCATCTACGAGCCGGGCAAGTGCATCGACTGCGGCATCTGCATCCAGATCGCCGCACAGGCGGGCGAGAAGCTGGGCTTGACTTTCGTCGGTCGTGGTTTCGATGTCCGTGTGGCGGTGCCGTTCAATGAGACGCTGGCCGAGGGCCTGAAGATCGCGGCGGCGCAATGTGTCCAGGCTTGTCCCACCGGTGCCCTTGCGTTCAAAGACGGGCACGCGGGCCCCTGATCAACTCACGCCGGCTACCCGCAGCGAGACCTCGGCGACGCGACGGCCGAGAGCTTTGACCGTCGTCATGCCGATTTCATCTTTCAGGACGCCGCCTTCGGCGCCGCTCCAGACCGTCGCGCCGTGGCGGGGGCCCGGGCGGCCGTTGCCGACCAGGATCATCTCGTTGCAGAACAGCGAGATCTGCACCGACTGGATCGTGACTTCCTGCCCACCATTGCGCGTCCCGCCGACGGCGACGACGCCGGCGACCTTGTTGCTCAGAGCGAATTTGTCCTGGTACAGGACGATGCATCGCTCCAGAAAGGCCCGGCACAGGGAACTCATGTTTCCGAAATACACCGGCGTCCCGATGATGATGCCCCGGACCTTGGGGTCGGCCAATGTGGGGACGAGCTTGGGGAAGTCGTCCTGCTGGCCCGGGGGCAGGGGGACGCCGGCGGCTACGCAGCCGTTGATGTTGAGTCCGGCCAACTCGATCAACTCCGTCTCGATTCTGGGACTGAGTTCTTTTGCCGCTTGCAGGCAGACTCCCAATGTGGCGGCGGTAGATTTGCCTTTGCGATGGCTGCACGAGATGGCGATGACCTTGATCCTCCCCTCGGACGAAGCGGTGGCCTGCGCTGTGGTGGGGCTGACGACCGTCGCGGCGGCGGCCCCGGCGGTGACCGAAGTTCTTACGAAGTCCCGGCGTGAAAAGCCCTGCATGAGGTACCTCCTTTGCCTGAAGATTTGCCGAACACCCTTGCCTCCGTCAGTATATATGGCTACGATGGACTCAGGCAAGCCCAAGGGGCTTGGTGTAGGCAATTTTCGAGGCGGTGGCTTGTGCCATAGCTGCTGTTCCGAAGGAACCGGATGGTGACGATGTCGCGGCAACTCGGTGTCTGGGGTATCGCTGTAGGTATATTGTGCGTGCTGGGTGCGAGCACCGTTCAAGGTGACGACTGGCCCAATTGGCGCGGGCCGGACCACAATGGCATCTCGCGCGAGACCGGCTGGGACGCGAACAAGCTCCAGGAGGGGCCGCACTTCCTGTGGCGCAAGCAGATCGGCACCGGTTTTGCCTCCGTGACCGTCAGTGGCGGCCGCGCCTACGCGATGGGCAATTCGGCCAAGGCGGAAGGCAAGAGCGACCAGGAGCAGAAAGATACCCTGTGGTGTTTTGATGCCAAGACCGGCGCGGAAATCTGGAAGCAGACCTATCCGTGCCTGCTGGAGCCCAAGAGCCATGAAGGCGGTCCCAGCGCCACGCCTACGGTGGAGGCGGGCCGGGTCTACATCTTGAGCAAGCAGGGGCACGTGCTCTGCCTGGATGCCCAGAACGGAACCGTGATATGGCAGAAACATCTGACGAACGATTACGGCGTCAAGCCACACGAGTGGGGCTTTTCCGGCTCGCCCATCACTGTGGGCGACTTGATCGTCCTGAACGCGGGGACGCACGGGCTGGCCCTGCGCAAACAGGATGGCACCTTGGCGTGGATCAACGAGAAAGGCCCGGCGGGGTACTCCTCCGCCGTGCCGTATGAGCAGCAAGGCAAAACGTGCGCGGCGATTCTCGGCAATCAGGAGGTCTACGGGGTCGTGGCCGCGACGGGGCAGGTTCTGTGGAAGCAGCCCTGGAAGACGATGTACGATGAGAGTATCCCGGATGCGATTATCGCAGGGGACAAGCTGTTCATGTCCTCCGGGTTGGGCACCGGGGCCGCCCTGTTCACGGTCCATGCGGATAGACTGGTCCGAATCTGGAGCCACAAGGAAATGCAGAACTGGCTCAGTACGTCTATCTTGTGGCAGGGCCACATTTATGGCGTGGACACCAAGGACGGGGCCCTGAAGTGCCTCGACTTTCAGACGGGCGCGGTGAAATGGGCCCATGAGGGCTTGGGCGTCGGCAGTGTCACGCTGGCGGGAGGCAAGCTTCTTGCTCTGAGCGACAAGGGCAAACTAATGATCGCGAATGCCTCGCCCGCCGGCTATACGGAGTTGGCGGTCGCCCAGATTCTCGACGGCAAATGCTGGACGGTGCCTGTGCTGGCCAACGGGCGGATCTATGCGCGGAACGCCGAGGGAGAATTGGTCTGTATCGATGTCAGTGGGGCGGATCACTAGCATCTCTCCTCGTTGTATCAGGGTGAGGGTTTGGCAAGATGTAGTGCGAAAACAGACGCGGAAGTAATGCGCAACTCAGGAAAGGGGTTTGGAAGATGTTGAGATTGAGCCGATGGGTTCTGGCGCTCGGTGCAGTTCTTGTGATGCTCGAAAGCAGCCTGCGGGCGGCGGATTGGCCCCAGTTCCGTGGACCGAACCGGGACGGCGTGTGCGCGGAGACGGGCCTGCTCAAGGAGTGGCCGAAGGGCGGGCCGAAACTGCTGTGGGATATCTCCGGTCTGGGGCCGGGGTATTCTTCGGTTTCGATCGTGAAGGGCCGCCTCTACACGATGGGCGACCGCAACAAGGCGCAATTCGTCTATGCCTACGATCTGGATACGCACAAGGAACTGTGGGCGGCCCTGGTGGGCAAGTCGCACGATGACGGCCCCCGTTGTATCCCGACAGTAGACGATGGTCTTGTTTACGCGCTGGGCACAAGCGGTGACTTGGTCTGCGTCGCTGCCGACACCGGCCAGGTGGCCTGGAAGAAGAACCTGCTGAAGGATCTCGGCGGGGCGGCGAATCCCGGGTGGAAGTTCAGCGAGTCTCCCCTGGTGGACGGCGATAAGCTGCTGTGCACGCCCGGCGGGCACAAGGATGTCATCGCGGCCCTCAACAAGAAAACCGGCGAAGTGATCTGGCAATGCCCTATGCCGGATATCGGCCGCAACGGCAAGGAGGAGGCGGGGTATGCCTCCATCGTGATCAGCAATGGGGCGGGTGTAAAGCAGTACGTGCAACTGACGAACGAAGGGGTGGTCAGCGTCTCGGCCGACGGGAAGTTCCTGTGGGGCTACAATCGTGTGGCCAACCGCGTCGCCAACATCTCGTCCTGCGTGGTCGACGGCGACTACGTCTTTACCTCGACAGCGTATGAGACCGGCGCGGCCCTGCTCAAGCTGGCCCAGGACGGCGACGGTATCAAGGCCGAGGAGGTCTACTGGCTCAATAACAAGCAATTCCAGAACCATCATGGCGGTTTTGTGAAAGTGGGCGACTACCTCTACGGCGGTCACGGCCACAATTTGGGCAAGCCCACCTGCCTCGACTTCAAGACCGGCAAGATCCTGTGGCAGGCCGACCAGCCTGGCGGCGGCTCCGGCTGCGTCCTGTATGCCGATGGGAACCTCTACTTCCGATATCAAGATGGTCTGATGGCTTTGGTGGAAGCGACGCCCGAGAAATACAGCCTCAAGGGCACCTTCAAGCCGCCGGCCCGGTCGGGGGCGAGGAAAGAGGCTTGGGCCTACCCGGTGATCTCCGGCGGCAAGCTGTACCTGCGGCACTGGGACGTCCTGTTCTGCTACGACATCAAGGCGCCATAGCGGGCCCGCCGCGAGAAGGGTTGGCCCATCAGCAATCTGAAGGCAGGGACTGAGCAGTTTCCCTATCTGCCTTCTCGTGCCGGAAGCCGATCATGGATCGATGTGCGCGAGAAGACCGTCCGCAGGCAGAGCGTGCCTGTCCGGTATACGAGCCGGCCGAGGGTGTTCCAGCACACGTTCGAGGTGCCCGGCACTTACGTGTACTTCTGCCTCCCGCATGAAGCCATGGGCATGGTCGGCAAGGTTACCGTGCAGAAGAAATCATAGCAGGATGGCAGGCTTTTCTTGGAGTTCGTCCCGGTATGAAGGCAGCGGTGATTCACGAGCATGGGGATCTGAATGTTGTGCAGGTGGAAGAGATCGATGCGCCGACAGCGGGCCCGGGCGAGGTCGTGCTGAACGTCGTGTGCGCCGGCCTGAACCACCTGGACATCTGGGTGCGCAAAGGACGGCCCGGCGCCCAACTGCAAACGTCGCACGTCCTGGGCTGCGACGCGTTCGGCACGGTGGCGGAGGTAGGGGCGGGCGTGGAGAGCCCCAAAGTAGGCGAGCAGGTCATCATTAATCCGGCGCTGAGCTGCGGCCACTGCGAATTCTGCCGGCGGGGCCAGCAGAGCGAGTGCATATCCTTCGGCATCATGGGACTGAGCCGGCCCGGGACCTTTGCCGAGCAGGTGGCGGTGCCGGCCGGCAACTGCTATCCCAAGCCGGAGCACATGAATGACGAGGAGGCGGGCGTCTTCGCCCTTACGTACGTGACCGCCTGGCGGATGTTGATGACACGCGCCGCTCTCAAGCCCGGCGAGTCCGTACTGATCCATGGCATCGGTGGCGGTGCCGCCCTCGCCGCGCTGCAATTCGCCGGACTGGTGGGGGCGGAGGTCTTCGTTACCTCGTCCTCCAATGACAAGCTGTCGCGGGCCCGGAGACTGGGGGCCCATCATACGCTCAACTACGAGAAGGAGAGCGTTGCCAAGTGGATCGAGTACGAGACCTCGGGCCGGGGCGTCGATGTGGCAGTCGACGCCGTGGGGGCGGCCACGTGGCCGTTGGACTTCACCTGCGTGCGCAAGGGCGGCCGGGTCGTCCTGTGCGGGGTCACGACCGGCTCGAAGGCGGAATCGGACCTGCGGAGGCTGTACTGGGACCAGCTCACAATCCTGGGCTCGACCATGGGCTCGGCGGAGGATTTCCGCCAGATGCTCCGGGCGGTTACCGTGAACAAGCTCAAGCCGGTGGTGGACCGGGTCTTTATGCTGGGACGGGTGCGGGCTGCCATGGAGCGGATGGAAGCGGACAAGCAATTCGGAAAGATCGCCCTCAAAATCCGGTAGCGGCACTGCGTCTGATGAGCCTCGCGGCCACGACGGGAATCGCGCCGCGGTACGGTTTTTTGCGGTGCGCCAAGGCTGCCATAGGGAACTTCGTGAACCGTGTCGCCGTTATGGGGTAGTGTATAGGGGCAGTCACAGGATGACCTCCGTGGAAAGGATCGATTATGGTTATGACCGCTTCAACGATGCTGCCGTTGGGGACGGAAGCGCCGGGCTTTACTCTGCCGGATGCGGAGGGCAACTTGGCGTCGCTATCCGATTTTGAGGACGCCAAGGCGTTGGTGGTGGTGTTCATGTGCAATCACTGTCCCTTCGTCAAGCACGTGATCGACGGCCTCGTCAAGCTGGTGAAGGAATATCAGCCGCGCGGCGTGGCGTTCGTCGGCATCAATGCCAATGACGTGAGCGAATTTCCCGAAGACCGGCCCGAGAAGATGGCCGAGTTCGCCCGCGCGAAGGGGTTCATGTTCCCCTATCTTTATGACGAGACGCAGGACGTGGCCAAGCGGTATCATGCGGCCTGCACGCCCGATTTCTTTGTATTCGACGAGAATCGGAGACTGGTTTATCGTGGGCAGATGGACGACAGCCGGCCGGGGAGCAACGTGCCCGTCACCGGGGCCGATCTGCGTGCCGCCTTGGATGCGGTACTGGAGGGCGAAGCGGTCCCGGAGAGGCAAATGCCGAGCATGGGCTGCAACATCAAATGGAAACCGGGCAATGAACCGGACTATTTCTGAGGCCGTGAGCAAGGAGTGGGCATGGCGTGGCGCATGATGTTGGTGCCTGTGGCTTTGATTATCGGGACCATGGGCGCCGTCAGCTTAGGGGGGAGCGAGCCCGCCACCGACGCCAACGTGCCTCAGACGTTGAGCGAGTACCTGCGCTACGCCGCACTCAACAACGCCGGTCTCAAGGCGGCATTCGAAGAATGGAAGGCGGCGTTGGAGCAGATCCCGCAGGCCAAGGCCCTGCCCGACCCACGCTTCACCTACGGCTATTTCACCGAGCAGCTTCAAACCCGCCAGCAGGTGGAGATCATGCAGATGTTCCCGTGGTTCGGCAAAATCGCCGCTCGGACGGATGCCGCGGCGGCGGCGGCCAAGGCGGCTCAGAGCCGTTACGAAGCCCTGCAGGTACGGCTGTTCTCCGATGTCAAGCAGGCGTTCTATGAGTACGCTTACCTGGCGGGTGCGACCCGGGTCGCAAGGGAGAACCTGATGCTCATGCAGTATTTCGAAGAGGTGGCGCGCACGAAGCACCTCGCCGCGGCTGCCAGCCATCCGGATATCCTGCGGGCCCAAATCGAGGTGGCGCGGCTCCAGAACGACTTGATCACGTTCGAGCGATCCAGGACTCCGACCGTCGCGCGGCTGAATGCCCTGCTGAATCGTCCTGTCGATGCACCACTCCCTTGGCCTCATGAGGAGCCGAACCAGCCTGCGAAGGTGGACCGGGGCCTCTTGATGGCCACCCTGAAGAATCGCAATCTGGAGCTGCAAGCGATCGGTTTCGACATCGAGAGGCTCGATCGAGAGGTAGCCGTAGCCAAACGGAATTACTACCCGGACGTCGGCGTTGGCGTGCAATGGATGCAGATGCCGATGCCCGAGGGGGGCAGTGCGAATGATGTGATGATCGGCTTCGAGATCAACCTGCCGATCTGGCGCAGTAGTTACCGGGCTGGCGAGTTGCAGGCTCGTGCGCTGGCCCGACGGGCCCGGTATGAAAGAAAGAACCTCGAGAACGACTTGGCAGCCCGGATCGAGAGGGCAATTTACGAGTTCGAGAACAGCGGGCGTCAGGTCAAGCTGTACGATGAGGCGCTCGTACCCAGAGCCCAGGAGCTGATCGCGGCCTCAGAATCCGCTTATCTGGCAGGAACCATTGATTTCCTTAACTTGATCAGCGCCCAACAAGAGTTGCTGCAATTCCGACTGGAGCGGGAACGGTTCTGGGCCGACCAGCAGCAGCGCTTGGCTGAATTGGAGATGCTGGTCGAAGCCGGTGTGCCAGCAGTCATGGATGGCGGCTCGCCGACGGGTGGGCGGATGCCTGGCAGATCGATGGGAAACATGAGCGGCGTGAAATCAGGCAGGCAGATGCCCGGCGAATCCACAATGAGGTAGGCCCGAGATTCGCTCGCCGACAGCGAACCCTTGGTGGATGGTTCGTGCAAAGGAACACTAATCCTATGATAATAGTATAATTTTCCGAAACGGGAATGTCTCTGTGCAGAGATCGGACGGCCTCGAATCCCGTGGTTGGGTCGGTTTGCCCGACTCGAAAATGAAAGGTAATGTCATGAGCATCAGATCGGTAGCGTTGGGGAGTCTAGTCGTGTTTGTGGGGCTGGTTCTGGGGGTACTCGTGTTGGCGGGTTGCCAAAAGGAGAAACCGGCGGTCCGGCAGCCGGCAAAACAGGCAGCGGCGGGGGAGCAGACGACCTGCCCGGTGATGGGCAATCCGATCGACAAGAACATCTTTGTCGAGTACCAGGGTAAGAAGGTCTACTTCTGCTGCAAAGGCTGTCCGGACATGTTCAGGGCCAACCCGGAAAAGTACTTGGCCAAGCTGCCGCAGTTCGCCAAGTAGACCCTCGTGGGGGCACGCCAATGAGAAAAGGTAAAGTGCTGGCTGTCGTTCTTGTGACTCTCGCGCTGGCGGGAGGGGCGGTGGCCTACGTCGAACGGTGCTATGTGATCGCCTGGTACCAGACGGTGGCAGCGCGCGTGCACGGTGCGAAGGACGAGAAGGGATTGTACTATTGCCCGATGCACCCCTCGTTCACGTCGGACCGGCCCGGCAACTGCGCCATCTGCGGCATGAGCCTGGTGAAGAAGCCGGCGGCAGACGCGCCGGCGGCGGCTTCCCAGGCGGGGACGGGCGGCGGGAAGATCCTCTACTATCGCAATCCGATGGACCCTACCATCCATTCGCCGGTTCCAATGAAGGACCAGATGGGGATGGACTATGTGCCCGTGTATGAAGAGCAGGCACAGCCGACCCACACGGGCGTCTACATCAATTCGGAAAAGCAGCAGTTGATCGGGGTCAAGAAGGGCAAGGTCCAGAGGCGCCGGCTCTCCGGGCGGATCCTGACGGTCGGCCGCGTGGCGTACGATCCCAAGCTGTTCGTGGCCCAGCAGGAATACCTCCAGGCGTTGAAGGGCCAGCGGGCAACCCAGAGCACCGATTTGAACTACCTCAACGCGCAGTCCCAATCGCTGCTCGATGACATGCGGTACAAGCTGCTCCTGATGGGCATGAGCAACGCCGAGGTCGACGAACTGGCCAAGAAAGGCGAGCCCGAGACCAATCTGTATCTGCCGACTCCTCAGGACAAGCAGGTCTGGGTATACATCACGATTTATGAATATGAGGCGGGGTTCGTGCAAGAGGGCCTGCCCGTGGTGGTGGACACGTTGGCCTATCCCGGCGAGAGCTTCCGCGGCCGCATCGTCTCGATCACGCCGCTGCTGGAAGTGGCGACGCGGACGCTCAAGGTTCGGGCTCTGGTCGACAATCCTGAGGACAAGCTCAAGCTCGAGATGTTCGCCAATGTCCGGATCGATTACGACTTGGGCGAGAAACTGGCCGTGCCCGAAGAGGCCGTGATGCACGCGGGCACCCGCAACATCATCTTCCTCGCCGATGCCGACGGTTATTTCACGCCGAAAACCGTGACACTTGGGGCCAAGGCCCAGGGCTACTACGAGGTCCTGCAGGGCCTGAGCGCCGGGCAAGAGGTTGTCACATCCGGCAACTTCCTCGTAGATTCGGAGTCGAAGCTCAATGCGGTCTTGAACCAGATGGAAGAGCCGAACCAAACGAACGACAGTCAGCATGATTGACAAAATCATCGAGTTTTCCGCGAAGAACAAGTTCATCGTGATCTTCTTCACGATCGCGGCCCTCGTCGGCGCCGTCTACAGCATGCGGAACATCCCGCTGGATGCCATTCCGGACCTGTCGGATACGCAGGTCATCATCTACTCCACGTGGGACCGCAGCCCCGACATCGTCGAGGACCAGGTGACGTACCCCATTGTGACGGCGATGCTCGGCGCCCCCCGCGTCAAGGCGATTCGCGGATTCTCCGATTTCGGCTTCTCCTACGTGTACGTGATCTTCCAGGACGGCACGGACATCTACTGGGCCCGCAGCCGGACCGTGGAGTACCTCAGCAAGATCACCGCCCGGCTGCCGGAGGGCGTTCATACCGAGATCGGGCCGGATGCCACGGGGGTGGGCTGGGTGTATCAGTATGCCCTGGTGGACAAGTCCGGTCAGAACAGTCTGGCGGACCTGCGGACCTTCCAGGACTGGTACCTGCGCTATTGGCTTCAAGGCGTGCCGGGCGTGGCCGAGGTCGCCTCGGTCGGCGGTTTTCAGAAGCAGTACCAAGTCAACGTCAACCCCAATGCTTTGCTGGCCTACAACATCCCTCTATCGAAAGTGGTGGAGGCGGTACGGCAGAGCAATAACGACATCGGCGCCCGGGTGCTCGAAATGACGGGCACGGAATACATGATCCGGGCCAAGGGCTACATCAAATCGCCGCAGGATCTGGAGAACACAGTTATCGGCACCGACATGGCCGGAACGCCCATTCTGGTGAAGAACGTGGCGAATGTCGTGCTGGGACCGGACATGCGCCGGGGGATCGCAGACTTGGACGGCGAGGGGGATACGGTCGGTGGCATTATCGTGATCCGGCAGGGCGAAAACGCCCTCAACGTCATCAACCGCGTCAAGGCCAAGATCGAGGAGATCAAGCCGTCGCTGCCGAAGGGCGTCCAACTGGTCATCACCTACGATCGCTCGGACCTCATCCACCGGGCGATCGAGACCTTGAAGCACCAACTCGTAGAGGAAATGATCATCGTCAGCTTCGTGATCCTGCTGTTTCTGTGGCATTTCCCCTCGGCGATTATCCCGATCGTCACGATTCCAATCGCGGTGGTGCTGTCATTCATTCCGATGTACGGCATGAAGCTGACCGCCAACATCATGTCGATTTCGGGCATCGCCATTTCCATCGGTGTGCTGGTGGACGGCGCCATCGTGGAGGTGGAGAACGCGTATCGCAAGCTCGAATTGTGGCAGCAGGGCGGGCGCAAGGGCGATTTCCACGCCATCCGCTTGCAGGCCCTGAAGGAGGTCGGACCGTCGGTCTTCTTCTCGTTGCTGGTGATCGCCGTGGCGTTTCTGCCGGTGTTCACGCTGGTCGATCAGGAAGGCCGGCTCTTCAAACCGCTGGCGTACAGCAAGAACCTGGCGATGGCGATTGCCGCGCTGCTGGCGATCACGCTCGATCCGGCCATCCGCATGCTGTTCACGCGGATGGATTACCACCATTTTCGACCCCGGCCCCTGGCGTGGCTGTACAACACGCTGACCGTCGGCAAGTACTATCCGGAGGAGAAGCACCCGGTCAGCCGGGTCCTGTTCGCCGTGTATGAGCCGGTCTGCAACTTTGTCCTCAATCATCGCATACTGACGGTCTGCGTGGCGCTGTTGCTGATGGGGACCACCGTCCCTGTGTATTTTCACTTGGGCTCGGAATTCATGCCGCCGTTGAACGAAGGCACGATTCTCTACATGCCCACCACGCTGCCGGGGTTGTCCGTCACCGAAGCGGCGAACCTGCTCCAGGTCCAGGACAAGATCCTCAAATCGGTGCCGGAGGTGGAACGGGTATTCGGCAAGGCCGGGCGGGCCAGTACCTCCACGGACCCGGCCCCCTTCTCCATGATGGAGACGACGGTCGTCCTCAAAGACAAGAAAGACTGGCGGCCGGGCCTGACGTGGCAGAAGCTGGTGGACGAACTGGACGCCAAAATGAAGATCCCCGGCGTGACCAACGCCTGGACCATGCCCATTCGAGCCCGGATCGACATGCTGACGACTGGGGTGCGCACGCCCATCGGCATCAAGATCTTCGGCGCCAAGCTCGACGAAATTGAGAAGATCGGCGTGCAGTTGGAGAAGATTCTCAAGCCGCTGCCGGGGACGCGGAGCGTCTACGCGGAGCGGACCTCCGGTGGGTACTTCGTCGATTTCACCCTCAAGCGCGAGCAACTGGCCCGCTACGGGCTGACCGTCGACGAGGCCGAGATGATCATCATGTCGGCCGTTGGCGGCGAGAACGTGACCACCGCTATCCAGGGGCCGGAACGTTACGGGGTGAACGTCCGGTACGCCCGCGATTACCGCGACGATCTCGAGAAACTCCAGCGCGTGCTCGTCCCGACGATGTCGGGCGCCCAGATTCCCTTGGGGGCGATCGCGGACATCAGCGTCTCGCTCGGCCCCGGCATGATCCGCGACGAAAACGGCATGATGGCGGGCTATGTGTATGTGGACATGACGAGCCAGGACATCGGCGGGTACGTGGCCCGGGCAAAAGAGGCGGTCCATGACCAATTGCAGTTGCCGCCCGGTTATGCCCTGCAGTGGAGCGGCCAGTTCGAGAACATGCTGCGGGTGCGCGAGCGGCTGAAGGTCATCGTTCCCCTGACCATCCTGATCATTTTCGTGCTGTTGTACCTGAACACGAAACACGTGGTAAAGGCGGCTATCGTGTTGCTCGCGGTCCCGTTTTCGCTGATCGGGGCGATCTGGATGCTCTATTTCCTGGGCTACAACATTTCGATCGCCGTCTGGGTCGGCATGATCGCGTTGATGGGGCTCGACGCCGAGACCGGCGTGTTCATGCTGCTATTTCTGGACTTGTCCTACCACGAGTGGCTGTCTCAGGGCCGACTCAAGACCTACAACGATCTGAAAGAGGCGGTGATCCATGGTGCGGTCAAGCGGGTGCGGCCCAAGATCATGACGGTTATGGCTATGTTCATGGGATTGATCCCCATCATGTGGTCCATGGGCACGGGGGCCGATGTGATGAAACGGATCGCCGCCCCGATGATCGGCGGCGTCTTCACGAGCTTCATGCTGGAACTGCTCGTGTATCCGGTGCTCTACATCACCTGGAAATGGCGCTACGAATTGAAACACGGCCAAGCGCTGGCGGTTGGCGCGGCGGGCTCGAATCAGCCTTGAACTCCTGCTTCCTCTCTCTATATGACGCAGGCCACACGATCTCGGCAGGTCGCGTGGCCTGGGTTTTAATCGGGGCGACTGGACTTGAACCAGCGACCCCTAGCACCCCATGCTAGTGCTCTAGCCAAACTGAGCTACGCCCCGATACAACGCACGTATTGTAGTGCGGCCCGCGCGGATGGACAACTGTTTTTTTGCCGAAATCGTCCCCGGAACGGGAATCCGCAGGAAAGGCTTGACAAAGTTAGTCGCGGCTAACTATACTACGTGCAGGACCGGCCGTGGGGAACGTCTGATGGGCATGGAAAAAGAGCGAAAACTCAGTGCTTCTCTGGAAGATTACCTGGAAGCGATTTACAACCTCTCCCGGCAATCCCAAGTGGCGCGCAGCAAGGATATCGCCGAACTGCTGGGAGTTTCGCGGTCCTCGGTGACCGGGGCGTTGCGTCTGCTCAAGGATAGGGGCATGATCCGCTATGAGCCGTACGACCACGCCACGCTCACGAAGGCCGGCCGCACGGCGGCCCGGGATGTCGTGACGAGGCACGACATCCTCAAATCCTTTTTCATCGATGTGCTGGGTCTTCCGGTCGAGGTGGCCCAGCAGGCCGCCTGCCGCACGGAACACACGCTGGGTCCGCACGTGATCGCCAGGTTTCTGGCCTTCATCGAGTTCGTCGGCAGTGCCGGCAAGGATGGACACCCGCTGGCCGACGAGTTCCAGGATTTCTGCGCCCGGCGGGCTGGGGGGAAGGGAACGACGTAGGATGAATCTCCCGGAATTGACGCATTCGGACCTGTTGGTGTGGCGAAAGAGTTGGTTATGCCTAACTTTTTCCGGGCTGGTTGTGCCGGAGGAGGTGCGCGGACGTGAGTAAGCCGAAGGTGGTTCTCGTCGGCAATCCGAACGTGGGCAAGAGCGTTCTGTTCCATAACCTCACGGGAGTGTACGCAACCGTATCGAATTATCCGGGCACGACGGTGGAAGTCGCCCGGGGTGTCGGCCGGATCGGTACACAGGAGTTCGAAGTGATCGACACGCCGGGGATGTATGCCCTGATGCCGATTTCCGAGGAAGAGCGGGTGGCCCGCAACATCATTCTGGAGGAAAACCCGTCCGTCATTCTGCAGGTGATCGATGCGAAGAACCTCGCGCGGATGTTGGATCTGACGCTTCAGCTTGTCGAGGCCGGCCTGCCCCTGATCCTGGTGCTGAATATGATGGATGAGCTTCGGGCTCTCGGCACGCGGATCAACATCGGCATCCTGGAGAAGCGTCTCCGTATCCCGGTGGTCCCGGTCATCGCTACCGACGGTGAAGGCATGGATCTGTTGCAGCAGAGGATTCTGGATTATGTCGGGAAGTCTTGAAATGAAGACCCCTCTCCAAGACACGGGTGGTTCGGCGCTGGACCGTGCCGTGGAGCAGATCGAAGGTCTCCTGGCGGGCCGGTATGTACTGTCCAAACGGGCGATTGCTCGACTGCTGCTCCAAGACGATGAGCAGATTCGAGAGATGGTCAAGGTCCGAGATGCACGAGCCTACGAGCAGGTCGAGCGAATCGTCGTGGCGGCCAGGCAATCCTACAGTGATCCTCTGGACTACGTTATCGCGATGCGCCGACAACAGGAGATCAATGACCTTCTCCAGGATGTGGTCGAGCCGGCGGGGGCCCGCAAAAGCAGTTTCGCGGAGACGCTCAGCCGCTGGACCATGAACCCGGCGACGGGAATTCCGATCCTGCTGCTGGTGGTCTACCTGGGGCTGTACAAGTTTGTGGGCCAATTCGGCGCGGGCACCCTGGTGGATTTCCTCGAAAGCCACTTGTTTGACAGGCATATCAATCCGTTCCTGATTGAGGTGGTGGGCAAGCTCACTTCCCAGCCGGCGTTGCGCGACCTGTTTGTCGGCGAGTACGGGGTCTTCACCCTGGGCCTGCGTTATGCCGTGGGGATCATTCTACCGATCGTGGCGGTCTTCTTCCTGATGTTCTCTGTCATCGAGGACGTGGGATACCTGCCGCGACTGGCGCTGCTGATCGATCGGTTATTCAAGAGGATCGGCCTGAGCGGCCGGGCGGTGATTCCCATGGTGCTGGGCCTGGGGTGCGACACGATGGCGACGATGGTGACCCGGACGCTGCCGACCCGACGGGAGCGTTTCATCGCCACGATGCTGCTGGCTCTGGCCGTGCCCTGTTCGGCCCAGCTTGGCGTGATCCTGGCGCTGCTGCACGGGCACCGGCTCGCCCTGGCCGTCTGGGCGGGCGTGATCATCGCCGTCTTTCTCTTCGTGGGGTATCTCGCCTCAAAACTACTGCCCGGGACGCCGCCCATGTTCTACATGGAGGTTCCGCCGCTACGACTGCCCAAGATATCGAACATCCTCATCAAGACGTACACGCGGGTGGTATGGTACCTGAAGGAGATCGTGCCGATCTTCCTCGTGGCCAGCGTGCTGATTTGGATCGGGCAGGAGACGGGCATTTTCGCTTGGTGCATCAACCTGTTGAAATACCCGGTCCGACTGATGGGGTTGCCGCCGGAAGCGGCCAGCGTGTTCCTGCTGGGCTTCTTCCGGCGGGATTACGGTGCGGCGGGGCTGTACGACCTGAACGATGCCGGGGTCCTCACGGGTGTACAGTTGGTCGTGGCCTCCGTGGCTCTGACGCTGTTCCTGCCGTGCATCGCACAACTGCTGATGAACATCAAGGAACGCGGCATCAAGACAGGCCTGCTGATCTCCGGGATCACGCTGCTTTTTTCCTTCGGGGTCGCCTTCAGCCTGAACGCGGTCCTGCAGGCGGTAGGGGCAGTGCTATGAAGTGTGCGTTATGCGGACATGACTTTGACGAGACCCAGGCCCAGGCCGCCTGTGCGGGTTGTCCCATGGCCCGGGGCTGCCAACGCCTCCGGTGCCCCAACTGCGGGTACGAGACCCTCCGCGAGCCGGCTTGGCTGAGGAAGCTTTTCGACAGGAGAAAACGAGATGATGTTGACAGATCGAGCTGAGGAAATCCTGGAAACGCTCTGGGTGGAGACGGTGGAGAATCAGCGCATGCCGGACCTCGCCGTGCTGAGAAACGATACGGCGTTCCGAGAACTCGTGGAGCACGGCTATCTGTCTGTTCAAGCCGAGGCCCGCTTGACGCCCAAGGGGCTTGATGAGGGCCGGCTCTGTGTCCGGCGGCACCGCCTTGCGGAAAGGCTGTTTGCAGATGTCCTCAACGTCAAGTCCGCCCTCGTGCACGAGGCGGGCTGCAAACTCTAACACATGCTGCACAAGGGCCTGGAGGACAATATCTGCATCCTTCTGGGACATCCGGAGACCTGTCCCCACGGCAAACCCATTCCCAGCGGGGCCTGCTGCCGGAGCCGCCGACGCAAGTTCGAAAGCGTGGTGATGCCGCTGTCGGAGATGAAAAAGGGTCAAAAAGGCAAGATCGCGTATATTCGCACAAACGACCGGGAGACGCTGCGGAAGATCATGGCGATGGGCGCTCTCCCGGGCTCGGCGGTGACATTGCTCCTGCATTTCCCGTCCCCGGTGTTTCAGATCGGGGAGAGCCAGTTTGCGATTGACAGGGACATGGCGGAGAAGATCCGCGTATGGGTGTCAACTTGACGCACGGGGACGTCGTCTGTTCAAAGGGAGTTGTGCCGCGGTCACTGCGCTCGCGACACACCTCCCCAACGTCAGCCGGGGTGTTCCGCATGCCGGAAGCCCCGGTGGAGGGACAGATGTGGACGGCGCGAGAACCTTCGTGTCGCACGCTCCAACATTTCCGAAACAAAGGACTGGGACTGGAACGGAGGTCGCCGCGTGGTACGACGTCGCGGTCGGGAGGTTCGGACGGGGACCGCTTCGGCGGGTTTCTCGGGATTGTTCAGCGCTACGATCAGGGCGCCGGCGGAGGCCCCGGCGGAGTAACAGACGGCCAGCAGCCAGTTATTGGTCCGGATGAAATTCGACAGTACCCACAATCCCAAGAGATTTTCGATAAAGACAATGGAGACGAGGACAGTTTTCTCCCCGCGGGCGCACGCTAACGTACGCCGCAACGCGAGATACCATTCTCCGCAGCCTACCGTCAGGTAAAGGATCATCGCCAGGAGGAGGTTCATAGTCTTCCTCCTTTCCGGCGTCCCACCAAACCAGGATGTCCTGCATCGTCTTCATAACTCAAGTATACGAGATCACTGGCCTCGGGGCAAGGCCCGGAGCCGCCCGTTCGTTCCGCGTTGATCGTAACCGGTTGTCAGTAAAAGAGTTACGATACCTTTTCTGGGGTGCTATCGCGACCCCACGTTCATCAGACATTCGCAGTCGCCGGTCAAGGCAACGCGACGGTTGCCTGACTGTTATTTTACGCTGCGCGGACGCGACGTGTTCTGTGTTCTCATGGGCGGCTCTGCGCGCGGAACCAGGTGACGAAGCGGGCGAGACCCGTCTGGATGCTGGTCGAGGGCCGATAGCCGAGTTGAATTTCGGCCTTGGTGACATCGGCGTAGGTTCGCTCGACGTCGCCCGGTTGCGGGGGCAGGTATTTCCTTACGGCTTTCTTGCCGAGAGCGTTCTCCAGCTCCGTGATGAGATCGGTGACGCTGATCGGCTGGGATTCGCCGAGGTTGTAGATCTGGTAGTCGTTGCACTGATCGAGGGCGGCCATGACACCGTCGATGATGTCGTCGATATAAGTAAAATCCCGCATCATCGTGCCGTCGCCGAAAACGGGAATCGGTTTTCCCTCCTCGATCAGCCGCGCGAATTTGTGGATGGCCAAGTCCGGCCGCTGGCGCGGACCGTAGACCGTGAAGAACCGCAGGCAGTTGATCGCAATCCCGTAGAGGTGGTGGTAGGTGTGGCAGATCAGCTCGCCCGCCTTTTTGGTCGCGGCGTAGGGCGAGATCGGGAAATCCACGTTGTCCTCTTCCGAGAAGGGGACCTTCTCGTTGTTGCCGTAGACGCTGGAGCTCGAGGCGAAGATGAACCGGCCGATTTGCCGTTGCCGGGCGACCTCCAGCAGGGCGACAGTCCCATTGATGTTGACATCCATATACAGCACCGGCTCGGCGATCGAAGGTCGCACACCGGCGCGCGCGGCCAGGTGGACAATCACGTCGGTATCACTCTCGACGGCCTTCTCCAGCGCGGCCTTGTCACGGATATCGGCCTCGACCAGCCGGAAATTCGGATTCGACTGGCAGCCGGCAATATTACTTCGTTTGACGCGCGGGTCGTAGAAGGTGTCAAAGTTGTCCACGCCGGTGACGGTCCAGCCATCGCGCAGAAACCGCTCGCTCAGATGAGAGCCGATGAATCCCGCGGCCCCGGTTACCAGTGCTTTCATGCCTCTGCCACTCCCTTACATCCGTTGCGCCAACTCCTTGATGAACTGCCGCAGGCCCTCCGTCATGTCGGCACGCTTCAGTGCAAACTCGATGTTCGTGCGGATGAATCCCTCTTTACTGCCGATGTCACAACGCTTACCGTCGAGCTTGAGACCGTAGACCGGTCGGCTTCGAGCCAGGGCCTTGAGGGCCTCGGTGAGTTGGATCTCGCCGTCCGGGCTGGGCTTGGTGTTCTCGATGAGCCCGAAGATATCCGGTGTCAGCAGGTACCGCCCGGCGATGACGAGGTGGGAGGGGGCTTTCTCCGGCCTGGGTTTCTCGACGAAATCCCGGATGCGATAAACGCCGGGCCGCACCTCGTCGCCGTCGATCACGCCGTAGAGACTCACCTTTCGGGGCTCCACCTCTTCGAGCAGAATGACCGGCTGCTGGAGTTCCTCAAATAGCGCCACCATTTGGGCGGCCGCGGGCTTGGCCGAGTCGATCACCGTGTCGCCCAGCAGAACCACGAAGGGCTCGTCGTAGATGTGGTAACGGGCATACCGCACGGCATCGCCGAGGCCCAACATCTCCTTTTGCCAGACAAAGTGGATATCGGCCAGTTCCGAGATGCGGCGTATCGCCTGCAATTCCGCGGTCTTGCCTTTCGCCTCCAGTTGGGCCTCCAACTGGAAGCTGCGGTCGAAATGCTCCTCGATGGAGCGCTTGCCCGCGCCGATGATCATGACCAGATCGGTGATGCCCGCCTGGACCGCCTCCTCGACCACGTATTGAATCACCGGCGTGTCGACAATCGGCAGCATCTCCTTCGGCTGCGACTTCGTGGCCGGGAGGAAGCGGGTGCCGAATCCGGCGGCGGGGATGACGGCTTTGCGGATCATGTTTTGGCGTTTCCTGTCCCGGGGACGATCTTGGGTTTGATGACCGCGACATTCAGCTTGCGCAGCGTCCGGCGCAGTTCCACGAACATGCGCTCGTTCTCATACGCGCCGACGATAGCCCCGCCGGAGCCGGTGAAGGTGGCGCTGGCGCCGAGGGAACGGGCGGTATCCACCATCCGGATATTCTCGCTGCTGATCTGATAGATCTGCCGGCGCTTGTCGAAGCCCGCGTTGAGCAAGCTGCCGAGCTTGTCCACGTGGCCGTCGCACAGGCACCGCCGCGCCTTATCGGTCAGATCGGCCCAGTACCGCATCGCGTTGACGACCTTCGGCTCGCCCTGCTCGAAGCGCTGGCGGATGTTGTTGTGGAAGACCTCCGTCGGCTCGCTCAGATCGTCCCGATAGGCGACGTAGAGTCGGGGCAGCCGGCCCGGATCCAGGGGCTCATAGCTGCCGTACCCCTGCTTTTCCATAATCTCTTTGGCGAAGTTCATGTAGACCAGGCCTTCGTAGACTTGGATGACCCGGTCCTGCAGTCCGGCGGGAATCCGCAGCTCGCCGGCCTCGGCCGCCAGGACCAGGTTGGCCTGGATGTACTTGGGAATGCTGACCCCGTAAAAGGCCATCAGGGCCCGCAGGCAGGCGGTGATGATGGCGCTGGAGCCGGCCAGGCCCACGCCGTGCGGAATATCCGAGCTGTAACGGATCGTGAAGTTCTTGCTGTGCAGCTCGATCTGGTTCTCCTGGCAGTAGTCGTAGAACCTCTTGACCGTCGCCTTCAGGAGGCGGACCCCGCCGTAGTAGCCGTGCAGCCGCACGTCCTTCACCAGGGCCGCGATGCTGTTGAAACAGGAGCGATCCTTCTCGCTGGGCAGGATCTCCAGCTCCGGGGTCTCGTACAGAACGACCTCCGCGTGGAAATTGCTGAAAGCGACGGAGATCGTTTTCCCAAAGTACCCATCCGAGGGGTTTCCCACCAGTCCGGCCCTCGGATACGCCTTGGTTCGAATGATCACGCCAAAACCCTCCGTAGAGGACTACAGTTCCCGCGGCCGCACGCGCTCCCGGCCACGGCAAAAAACGACCATATTCATCCACATCGGCCGAAGGGCGGACCCAGTTTAGACGCGCGGCCGGCTTTGTGCAAGAGCTATACGGGATTCTCGGACCCTGGCGCCGCGGGGCCGTGCGGCGCCTCCACCGGCTCGATCATGTCGATGTCGATCTCGACACTGGCCGCCTGGCCCAGCAGGTTGATCTGGAGCACGAGACGCGTGTCTCCCTTGGTCTGCACGATGATTCCCTCCAGGCCGAGCAGGGGACCGGCGATGACGCGGCACCATTGCCCCTTGTGCAGGTATTTATAGGGCGTCAGCGGGGCGCCGGCCCGCAGCGCCTGCTCAAACCGCACCAGCTCGTGGATGAGAGTCCCCTGATCCTTTACTTCGATGAGGTTCGCCACGCGATTGGTCTTGAGCAGCTCGACGCGCTCGTTCTCGCTGCCGCAGAAGAACAGGTACCCTGTGAACAGCGGCAGCAGGGCCTTGATCGTCCGGTGGCTGTGATGGTGCACGCGCCACGTCATCGGCAGGAAATAACTGATGTTCTTGCCCATCAGGTCATGGGCGAGGGCTTTTTCGTTGCGGCTCTTGGTGTGTGCGACCCACCAGAGGCCGTTGAACTGCTGTATCGATTCGGCCTGGGGCCAAACCAGCGGCGGATTTTCACCGATCTTCAACAAGAGCGATCTCCCGAATTCAAGCGATACCCAGGGGCTCTCGGGTTGCGTGCATCTTGCGCTCCCCGCATCCCCCTGGTCTATAAACCAGCACCGATCTTCGGCCGATGGCATAGTGTATTCGCGCCCGTGGTGAAAGTCAAAGCAAATGGCGGCGGACTCGGCCGGCTCTTGTCCGGGTGGCAGCGGCAAGCGGAGTCCGCGGAGCTTGCCGCTGGTTCCCGGCGGTCGCCGAACCGAAAATTGGCTTCGTTTCGCACGTTCCATTTCCCGGCGAAGCCGTCCCGCACACGATGACCGCCTTTGCCCACATGCCCCAGTCCTCCCAAGTTTGGCTTTGTTTCGCGCGTTCGGCAGGGGATTGGGATGGTGGAATGATGGGTATCTGGGCCCACTGGACTGTCCCCTCGCCCCGCTGGTCCAGTCCCGGCGGGCGAAATTGGGTTCGTTTCGCACGTTCTGCCCCTCGTCCACGTTCCTGCGGCCCCGCCGGACACCGCCTCGGTGCCCCGCTTCGGGCAATTGGCTTCGTTTTGCACAATGACTCCCCGCCGGGATCTGCCGGTCCGGGCCGCGCGCGCCCATTTCCGGGCGCGCGGGGGGGGGGTAAATTGGCTTTGTTTTGCACAGGAGGCCTCGTGCTCGAGGCCCTGTCCCAACCGGTCCCGCCGGGAATTGGGTTTGTTTGGCGCATCTGCCCTGCGTCCCCCGTCCAGTCCCCCAGATAGCCCAGGGTGCCCAGGTTTGGGTTTGTTTCGCATAATCGCCTCCTCGTGCATCCCGCGTCCTCGGCCGACTTACGCCGAATTGGCTTTGTTTCGTACTCCAATCATAATGCACAAATCATGAATCCGAGGGGCTCCGCCTCGGACACGGTGTCCCTCTATCTAGGGGCCGTGTTGCACGAATCGTGACGGAATTCTGCGTAAGAAAAGATCTCAAAACAACGTAAACTCTTGTGAGAAAAGGAATAAGGAATTTCTCGCGCCGAGGCCTTTTACTTTCTCAACTGTTGCACGAATTGGAGCGTTCTGGCCCCTCTCCGGGCGGGAAGGTCGGGATGGTTACCTGTCTCTCGCCCCTTTGCTGTCTTGCCGATCTGCTTTCTTCTTGGGTCGGCCCACCGGCAGGGGCCGCACGCGCCGGCCCAGCAGGGTCTCCAGCTTGCTCATGAAGCGGTCGCTGCCCAGCGGCCGGCCCGTATGTGTCCATGCGGCGGCGGTGATCCGCCGGTACCAGCGGGGCAGATTCAGTAGCTCCGACTCGGCCTTCTCATCCGTGTGGAGAGCGGCGCTGGACCAGGGGTATTGCCACGCCCGCCGGCACAGCTTCGCCCGCACCGGGTTCAATTCCACGTACTGGGTGGTAATGGTTGCCCATCAGCACGTACGCATGCACGCCCAAGGAGAATCGTTCCGCACACCGCCCCAGCCGCGTCAGAAACCCCTCGCGATCCCGTTCGTCGCGAAAGATCGCCCGCCGCTCATTGCCGCGGTTGAGCACGTGGTAAAAGGTATCCTCCTGGTCAATCCGCAAAGGTCGTGCCATGCCCGTATACTACCGCCTGGTCTACCGCCCGTCAACCAATAATTGCTAATTCGAGATGTGACCCCGTTCCGTTCCCCGTTCCGTTCCCTTTGCGGGCGCGGCCGACACCGGGCCGACCCCCGCGGCTCTCGGGGGAGCAGAAGCGTTTGATTCCCGAGTTCCTTTCGCATGGCGCCGAGGCCTACGGATTTCGCGGCGAGGTGTGGACCTCGGCCCGTGTCGCAGCCGTAATCCAGGAGGAGTTCGGCATCCGGTACCACAAAGACCATGTCCGTCGGTTGCTCCAAGCGCTGCACTGGACGCCCCAGATGCCGATCACGCGGGCGGTGCAGCGCGACGAAGCGGCCATTGTGCGCTGGCGGCAGGAGACTTGGCCGCACCTGCGACAGCAAGCCCGCCGCGAGCAAAGAACCCTTGTTTTGACAGACGAATCGGGCTTTTACCTGCTGCCGGGCTTGGTGCGGACCTACGCTCCGGAAGCCCAGACCCCGATCTTGCGGGAAAAGCTGACGCGCGATCACCTGTCGGTGATGGGGGCGCTGACCCCCGAAGGCAAAGTGTACACCCTCGTGCGGCAAGAGTCGTTGAACGGATGCCACACCGTCGAGTTCCTTCTGCATCTGCGCCGGGTGGCCGGCCCGCGGCTCTTGGTGATCTGGGACGGCTCGCCCATTCACCGGCGCCAAGAGGTCCAGGAGTTCGTAGACGCCACGCAGGGCCGGATCTGCGTGGAAGCCCTGCCGGCCTATGCCCCAGACCTGAATCCTTGGGACGAAGGTGGCTGGCACCACCTCAAGCACGTGGAGATGCGCAATCTCGTGTGTCGGGACCTCGAGGAATTGCACGAGCAGTCCCATCTGGCCGTCGCGCGTCTTCGTCACAAGCCCCATCTCATCCAGTCCTTCTTTGCCCAAGCCGGATTGATCCTTGACAAAACTTGATCGTATTTATGCCGCGATCAGTAATTCGAGATCTGACCCCCTTTCCCCCCCCCCGCCCACTCCCCCTCCCAGCGCCGTGGCGGAGGATAGGGCGCTGCTGGGAAGCAACCCGAGCGCCGCTGCGGCCCAGGGACATGGGCGACGTAGTAGTTATCCTACGTCGCCTTATCCTCTATCATGCCTCTGGCCCAAAGCGCTAAATCCCAGGGGTCTGGGGACAGCGTCCCCAGAGGTACATAATTGTATAGGCGACCGGCGGGCTCGGGAGCGTTGGGTCGTGTTGCACTTCGGGTGTTAATGCGCCCCCCCGGAATTCCTACTTCCATCGAAGCTGCTTCAACTCTTCCTCGGTGCGGATGAACTTCACCGTGCCGTCATTGAGCAGGACCAAGCCGCCCTTGGGGTCGTGGTTGTCGAAGGTGAACAACTCCGGTCCACCGTGCTGATTCCAGCCCGACTTCGTCTCGAACAACAGAACCTTGTTTGGTACAGAGCCATAGGCGCACGCGGGGTTCATAGCATAATGGCACCTGCCGTCAGCAATGGGACACTTTAAAGGCTGTAGAACTGCCTTCCCAAGGCTGCGATAGGCGGAAGATATGTCATCACACCATTTGGCTGCTCGTGGATAGGACTTCGGACCTTCGCCTGACGGCTGGCGCGGGATGGTGCCTTTCACTCTATGATACAGACGGAAGCGGTACCATAAATCTCGGAGGTTGGCCGCGCACTGAATGCGCCGATCAAACGCCCGTACCTGCGCTGTTACTCCGCTCAGACTCCGCAATCCACCAGGATACTCATATTGGAAGATTTGTCCCTGCGAAGTCACGGTCTTTGAGCCGTCGTACACCCTAAGAGACGCCAGACGCTGATCGTCATTGTAACATGTGAGTTGAGCCGCACCATGCTCCCAAACAAATGAATCTCGCACCCCCTTTCGAACCTCTTGTGCGAGCGTTCTGAGAAGCTCTTGGTCGTTAACAACCACAATATGCATGGATTGCAGGTGCTGTTTCTCAGACGGGCTCAAGAGGCTCTGTTCGTTTGCGTAGGGGAAGAAGAAATCCAAAGCCGATGGCGTGAACTCCATCTCCGCCCGCGTGCACTTTGTCAGGTCCGGACGTGGGACTTGTCGGTCTTGCTCCAGATAAGGGATGCGCACGCCATCGGCAGCCAGCCGCAGTGTGCGTTCACCCTTGAACGTCTGCCACGTGTAAGGAACTGAGATCCACTCGCTCTTACTCGCGCGACCTTCATTATTCAGGCCCAGAAAGGCTTCCGTTGTCCCGCCGAGGTGATACGAGGGATCATACTTCTCCGGCGCGAGATACGGAGGATACTTCCTGGAGTACATTTCCGCTTCGTGGACTGAATTAAGAATCATCCCAAGCAGGTCCCCGGCATAGTAACCGATCTCCAATACGACGTGCGTTGCGTGTTCAAGCGGGCGTTCTTGTCTCCGCTGCGAAACCACGTATTCAGGCTGGATGGGTAGACTGAACGAGACCAACTCCGTTCGGGTCTCACCCTTGCGCAATCGCACGTATCTCCCGAACGGCTGCAAGCCGGGCAAACGCTCCGCCGGGAGATTAAGGCGCCTCTGTATGAGGAGGGTCTCATTATCGTGAGCCAGATGCACCTCACAGCAGTGGATCTCCAGGTTGCCGCAAACCCATATGTCCTGTGCAGAATCGTTTCGGATCTGGTAATGCCATTCAAAAGTATCCGCGCTAACCTTCGGCTCGCCCAGCGCCATAATTGCAGGAGCACCGTCATCGGGTCCTGTAGTCGAAGACGCCGGTTGCGTTTCGCTTGGGATGACGGGTGACACGCAAACAAACAATGTGAGGAGAAGGACAGAAGTTGTCCCGCTTGTCGTTGGAATTCGACCTGCGGTCGAGTAACAGGGAACGACTCTACGCGACGGCCTCCTGCTTGTCAAGGACGCGGGTCAAGGCGTTGAGTAGCATCGGCAACTGACTGTAC
>JAMCWO010000103.1 GCA_023481165.1 Planctomycetota bacterium
CTGATCGGCACGGTCCTGCTGTTTGCTTTCAGTCTCAATCCGGTGGCCAACGTGCTCGCCTATCCACTGGAGTCCCAATACCAGGTTCCTCCCGCCTTTGTAGGGGCGAATGATGATTCGCCCCTACTGGATATTGTGGTGGTCCTCGGGGGCGGCACCTACCCGCCGGGACCGCTGCGGCCCCAAGCGGACCTGAGCCGTTACTCCTACCCGCGTTTTTACCACGGTGTGCGCATCTTTCAGCAGAGCCACGCGCACCTGCTGGCCTTCTGCGGCGGTCCGATCCGCGAGGGCGTCGTGAGCGAGGGCGAGACGATGAAGGCCATGGCCGTGGGTCTGGGCGTCCCGGAGGAGAAAATCCTCGCGGAGACGACTTCGCGCACCACGTTCGAGAATATCACGAATTTGAGCCGCCTGCTGCCGGCCGGGCAGAACCGCCGCATCGGGTTGGTCACTTCGGCCGTGCACATGCGGCGTGCGTACGGCGTCTTCTGCCGGCAGCTCCCCCGCGAGATCGTTGTGCCGATCCCCGTCCAGGCGACGTACGATCCGCGCGGCTGGGATTATCGCAGCCTCCTGCCCAACGCCAACAACCTGGATCGAAGCACCATGGCCCTGCACGAATGGATCGGTTTGCTCTGGTACAAGCTCCGCGGCCGGTAGGAGCGGGCGGGCAATCCCTACCAATCTCTGTGGCAGAAATCCCTGGCAAATCAGTAGGAACGGGCTCCCCAGCGCGATGCCTCGCGCTGGGGAGCCCGAACCGATCACGTTTGTGCAACGGTTGAAAAGGGAAAACACCCCGCGGGTGAGAAATCCTTTATTCCTTCCAGGACAAGGGGTTACGCAATTCTTGGCCGTCACGCGCGCACAGAATTCCGTCACGATTCGTGCAACGCCGGGGTAATAGGGGGAAGCTGTAGCATGATTTACCAGTTATGATTCATGATTTGAAGGCGGAGAGAAGAGACGTGAGAACGCGGACCAGACCGAAGCTCGAATCGGCGCAAGTGTCCTGGTGAGCACACCTCGGCTTCATTCTCCGTGGTGAGTATTCGTGCAAAACAAACCCAATTCCCATGGGGCAATATACGCCGCTATGCCACTGTTCTATTGTTCCACCATCCAACCCGATGCCTATCGTGCGAAACAAAGCCAATTTGCACCGACCAGCCAGGACCCGGGGGCCGATTGTGCGAAACAAACCCAATTCCACGGCGCGGCCGGGCGGGACGAGGTTTCGCAGATGGGGCCGACCGTGCGAAACGAAGCCAATTTCCCGGCCGGGGGGCCGGGGCACACGGCTTGGCGGCTGGGGGGCGGGTCTACCGTGCGAAACGAAGCCAATTTCCGGGCGGAGCCGGTCACGGCAGTCAAACCTCACAGGTCAGAAGATCTCGCTTCAGCTATTTCAGTTTGCGTGGAGATTCTTGCCAAACCGGCATGCCCCGGCTAAGTTGGGCCGACGTACAGAGGTATAGGCTGGAGAGCTGGAAGATTGGAATGATGGAACCATGAGCAACGGCGCGGAAAAGATCATCTACTCGATGATGCGGGTCAGCAAGTCATACCACAACAAGGTGGTGCTGAAAGATATTTCCCTGTCCTATTTCTATGGGGCGAAGATCGGCGTCCTGGGTCTCAACGGCGCCGGCAAGAGTTCGCTGCTGCGGATCATGGCGGGCGTGGACCGGGAATACAGCGGCGAAGCCGTGCTCTCGCCGGGGTACACGCTGGGATTCCTGGAGCAGGAGCCGCAGATCGATCCGGATAAGACGGTCAAAGCCGCCGTGGAAGAGGGCTTGCAGGCGGTGGTGAACCTGGTGCGCCAGTACAACGAGATCAGCGACAAGTTCGCCGAGCGAATGTCGGAAGAGCAGATGAACCAGCTCCTGGAGAAGCAGGGCCAACTGCAGGAGCAGATCGATCATCTGGATGCTTGGGATATCGACTCGCGCCTGGAGATGGCGATGGATGCCCTGCGCTGCCCGCCGGGCGATACGCCGATCCGCGTTCTCTCCGGCGGGGAGAAGCGGCGCGTGGCCCTGTGCCGGCTTCTGCTGCAAAAACCCGACATCCTGCTGCTGGATGAGCCGACCAACCATCTGGACGCCGAGACCGTCGCGTGGCTGGAGCGGCATCTCCAGCAGTATGCGGGCACGGTGATCGCCGTCACGCACGACCGCTACTTCCTGGACAACGTCGCCGGCTGGATCCTGGAGCTGGATCGGGGCGTCGGCATTCCCTGGAAAGGCAACTACTCGTCCTGGCTCCAGCAGAAACAGACCCGGCTCCAGCAGGAGGAGAAGGCTCAGTCGGAGCGGCAGAAGACACTCCAACGCGAGTTGGAGTGGATTCACATGTCGCCCAAGGGCCGTCAAGCTAAGGGCAAGGCCCGCATCAACGCCTACGAATCCCTCTTGAGCCAGGACAGCGCACGACAAGACAGGGACCTGGAGATCTTCATCCCGCCGGGGCCGCGCCTGGGCACCTCGGTCATCAAAGCGGCCAACGTCTCAAAGGGCTATGGCGACCGCCTTCTTTTCGAGAACATGTCGTTTGACCTGCCCGCCGGCGGGATCGTCGGGATCATCGGCCCCAATGGGGCGGGCAAAACCACCCTGTTCAAGATGATCGTCGGCAAGGAGAAGCCGGATTCCGGCACGATCACGATCGGCGAGACCGTCCATCTGGCCTACGTGGACCAGGACCGCGACACGCTCGACCCGAACAAGACCGTGTGGGAGGTCATCTCCGGCGGCCTGGACACGATCCGGCTGGGCAAGCTCGACGTGAATTCGCGGGCCTACGTCGCCCGCTTCAACTTCCTGGGCACGGACCAGCAAAAGAAGGTCACTGCCCTCTCCGGCGGCGAGCGCAATCGCGTCCACTTGGCTTGTCTGCTCAAGGAAGGCGCCAACGTCCTGTTGTTGGATGAGCCCACCAACGACCTGGACGTCAACACGATGCGGGCCCTGGAAGAGGCGCTGGAGGCGTTCGGCGGCTGCGCCGTGGTCGTCAGCCACGACCGGTGGTTCCTGGACCGTATCGCCACCCATATCCTCGCCTTCGAGGGCGACAGCGCGGTCCGGTGGTTCGAAGGCAACTACTCCGATTACGAGGCGGACCGCAAGCGCCGGCTCGGCAAAGAGGCCGATGCGCCCCATCGGATCAAGTACAGACACCTGGTACGAAAGTGAGCAGGACAAGAAACCCGAAGGAGAGAAATCATGTCGGCAAGACCTCGTAGGGTGGGCTGTGCCCACCAATCTCCACAGACACCGCAATGGGTGGTGGGCACAGCCCACCCTACGGTTACGCTTGGCCTGATCCTGATGACCTTCTCTTTCGCTCAGGCCCAAGACTCCAAAGCACCGCCGAGCGCTGAGGCAAGCTCCCCGTACAAGCTCGTCTGGTCCGATGAGTTCAACTACCAGGGGGCGCCGGACCCGAACCAGTGGACCTATGAGAGAGGCTTCGTGCGCAACCAGGAATTGCAGTGGTATCAGCCGGAGAATGCCCGATGTGAGAACGGCATGCTCATCATCGAGGCGCGACGCGAGCGTAAGCAGAACCCCGCCTACAAACCGGGCGGCAGCAACCGGCGCGGCAACCGGGAATTTGCCGAGTACACATCCGCGAGCGTAACCACGCGCGGACTGCACAGTTGGACCTACGGGCGCTTCGAGATGCGGGGCCGGATTGACACACGTCCCGGCTTGTGGCCCGCCTTCTGGACGCTCGGCGCCCAGGGCCGCTGGCCCCAGGGCGGCGAGATCGACATCATGGAATACTACAAGGGCATCCTCTTGGCCAACGTCGCTTGGGGAGGAAAGCAGCCGTGGCAGCCCAAGTGGGACGACAGCAAGAAGCCCATCACCGAGTTCGGCGACCCGGACTGGTCCAAGAAGTTCCACGTCTGGCGGATGGACTGGGACGACAAGAGCATCAAGCTCTACGTCGACAACCTGCTCCTCAATTCCACCGATTTGAAGGATACGGTCAATGAGGATCAGGAAGCCAAGAATCCCTTCCACCGACCCCAATACATCATCCTGAATCTGGCCATCGGCGGCACCTCCGGCGGGGACCCGTCCAAGACGGAGTTTCCCGCGCGGTTCGAAGTGGACTACGTGCGCATCTACCAAAAGCAGACCCAATAGGAATCCGCTTGTAGCGACGCCGTGAGGCGTTTCTTCGTAGGTCGTGCGTCCTCGCACGACGTCTTCAAGCGAGCGGGGACGCTCGCCCTACGCGGAGCAGATTACGAAGCGCTCACCATCGGAAAAATCGGTACGGATAGTCCCATTCTTCCGGCTGATCCAGGTAGAGGCCATTGGACCAGCGTTTCTCCGGTTTCGCGGCGTCTACGGGCTGTGAGAAGCGGTCCAAGAGCGGCGTGGGGCCGGACACGCCCAGGTTCCCCAGCAGGCGCGAAACGAGGAAAGACACGTGACGATGCGTCCGTCGGAGGTTGGACGTCGTGCCTTCGAACTGCCACGGCGCAAGTTGGCAGAAGACGACATTCGCGTCCTTCGCCTTGGCAAGTACGCCGTCGCCGACGACCTGGGCCCCAGCCGAGACGAGAGGCAACTGACGCGGGCTACGGTTGTGGACATCTGCCGGCCCGACGCCCGCCAGCGGTGAGTCCATCCCGGGCGATCCAAAGTAGGTCGCAATATGTTCCATCTTCTTCATAGAGACCTTGAAAGGCAGCCACGCGTCGGTGTCCGCTTCGTCCAGCCCGAGCGCCAGCACGTTCCCTCCGGCCTTGATCCGGTCCGCGGTCTGAGCCGTCAGTTTGGGCCCACCGCCGGGACCCACGACAAGGACCTGATTGGGCGACAGGCTTCCGCCCTCGAAGGAACTCAGAGATATGCCCGTAGATTCGAGATAGCTCTTGCCCGCCGGAGCGCCGACGTAGACGGCCGCGCGCCGTGGCGCCGGTTTCCAGGTCGAGATGTACCGCAGGAGATTGCGAACCAGCAGGCCGGCCGCAGGCTCGGACTCCGTGCGTCCCGTCACGTCCATCTGACAAAAGAGCACCACGCCCTTGCCTTCGCGGTATTCCAGGAGCGGGCTGTACTGAAGGGCGAAGCCGCCGTCGACAATCGGCAGGAAATCGCCGCGGGCGGGCTTCTCGATCAGGACGGAGGCGACATTGCCCTGATTGCCGCAGCGCCACAGGTGCGTCACCGGAATATCGCACCACGGGACGGTCGGCCCATAGCGCGGCCGCATCTCGTACTTGAGTCGGGGCGGGAGAATCGTCGCCGCACCCCGCCAATCGCGCAGATGCCCGGCGACGATCCCGTTCAGAACGGGGTGATCCGACACACGGGCGAAGACCTGCCGCAAGCCATATTCCGCCACGCGAAACCCCAGTCGCTTCTCCAGAGCCTCCGCCGTCTGCTCGAACACGATGACCTTCAGGCCGTCGCGCACGGGCCTGAGATCCGGTGCGGGGCCATCGACGCGGAGCGCGGACTTGCCAATGATGAGAGTGTCGTGCGCGGACAAATCGACCATGGCACTCACGGGTTGCGTCGGGACTCCCAGCTTCCCCAAGATCGCCCCGGTTTCGCCCGTAGGGTCGAACAAAGCGATCTTCGAACCCGTCCGGGCGGTCGTCGGAAGCGGCAGGACATCGAAGGAAAAGCTGTCTGTCTGAGTCTCGCCAACACCGAAATTGAAGCTCGTGCTGAGTACATATCTGCCGGGAGTGAGGGTGGCCGGCAGCTCGAAGCGCAGTGGAATCCGTTCCTGCTGACCCGTTGCGACAGTGATTGTCTTACCGCCGGTCACGGCTTGCGACAAGCCGAAGGACCATTGGCAAACACAGGTCACGGTCTCGCGCGAATTGTTGATGACGATAAGCTGCTTCTCAACCGCTTCGCCGGGAAGGAAGTTGTGGTCCTTGCTGGTGAAGTGAGCGGGCTTGCCGGCGATGTACGCCAACAGCGGGCGGTTGTTGCGGATCAGGGCTTGGGCGGCTTCCGTCGCTATCCAATCAGACGGCTCGTAGGCCAGGTCCATCCGCTCGTAGCGCTGATCAACGTAGTCTGGGCTGAAGCCCGGCTTTTGCAGGTTGTCCCAATCTACTTTGAAGCCCTGGCGGCGCCGGTCCACGCCGTCGCGCAGCTTCCAGAAATGCCCGCACTCCCACGGCGAGATCGCGGAGACGCCCCAGGTGCGGAAGGCCCGCCAGTTGTCCGTCAGGTACAGGGCGAAGATCGGGTAGCGCTCGTCGAAGCGTGTGGAGCCTACGTCGACGGGATAGTCCCAGCGGTGCCAGACCCGGCCCGCCTGAAACTGCTTCGCCTCCCAGCGGAGGTTCGCCTTCTCCGCCTCGCTGATTTGAAAGGCCTTATCCCCGAGGAATTGTGCATTCCATTCCGCGAGGCAGAACTCCCAGGGCACGACGGCGCTGCCGAACTCGCGCTTGTCTTTGTACCACCCGCGATACATCGTCCAGTCCCACGTGAACGGGGCGCCGAACTCGCACAGAAACGCGGGTTTGACACCCTCGGTCGCCCAGTGCTCGAACCAGTCCGACAATTCCTGGATCGGAACGAAGTTCGGGTAGAAGTTGATCGGGTGCATCGAGCCGAGGTTGCCCGAAGCATGGTGATAGACGATGCGGGAGGGATCGAGGTGCTTCACGATCGCCTCGGCCCGCAACGCCATCTTCACGTTCCGCATACCCCATTGATCGCGGTCATCATGGATGCCGTCGATCATGTCCGGATTCATGTCCTCGCTGTAGCCGGTGCCATTGTGGCTCATCGAGTACATCACGACCGACGGATGGTTCTGCGCCGCGCGGACGTAGAACGCCGCGTGGCGGGCATAGCCGTTGTTGCGGTCGGCGTCGGGCGCCTGCCACTCGTAGTGACTGAAGTGCGGCTGCGAGAAAGAAACGAGCATCCCCTCATCGTCGGCGGCCCGGAGGAGTTCGGCAAAGCCCAGATGCGAGCCCGGCTCACAGCCGTAGTTGTGGGTATAGACGAAGTTGATGCCAAAGCTCTTGAGGCGCTTGAAGCTCTCGCGGACGGCATCGTAGTTCGCCAGGGCGGCGCCGACCTGCGCATTGTCCACCGGCAAAGCGGACAGAAAGAGGCGGGTGCCATTGAGGTAGAAGTCCCGGCCCTCGATCCACAGCTCGCGAAAGCCGAAACGCACGGTCCAGCCGGTATCGAGCATCTTGCCCCCGGCGTCCACGAGCGAGACCTCCAGGTCATACTGATTCTCAGGCGTGTGAATGTCCCAGAGCTTTTCGGGCATCCATTTCTCCGCGAACGTGATGCGGCCCTCTTTCAACTCGCTTGCCTGAAACGTCTGACTCATGAACTCCTTGACACTCCGACCGTCCTTCGTGATTCGCGCGCGGAACGCATACTGAGCGTCCGGTGCGAGCCCCTCAACGGCCGCATCCAGCGTGATCTCCTTCGTACGCACCGAGGTGTCCACCCGCACGTCCGCGATGCGCGGTCCCGTTGGCGTACTCACCAAGTAGACATCGCCGCACAAACCCCGCCGAGCCACGGAGCCTTTGACTTCGCGAGCGGAGGCGCTGTCCGTGTAGGAGAGCATGACGCCCTTGAGCGGCAGGGCGACCACGAGCAGACTGAGCCTGTACGCGCCGCCCGCCCGACATGCGGAGGTGAGATCCACCTCGCCCCCCGGAAACCGGACTTCGCCGGCTTTCGCACCATCCACATACACGGCCGCGTAAGAATTCAAGTATTCGATGCTGATCGCAATCTGACGGCCGGCCCAACCGGCGGGAATCGCGATCTGTCGCTCATACCACGCCGCGGCGACGTCGCGGAGCCGACGCTCCTTCCAGCTCGGATGGCTATAGAGCGTTTGGCTATCCTTCTGCAGATAATCGCTGATGCCGGGCCAAGCCCCCGGGACCTTGAAGTAACCCCAATTCGCTGTAGGCGTTTGATCAGCCTTGGCTTCGGCCGGTTGCCACCGCCAGAGCCCGTTGATGCAGATCCGTTCGCGCGTAGGCGTCGTCTCGTGGTACGCTTTGTCGAAGTCCCAAACCGCCTTCACCCCCGCCGGCAGAGCCACGGCGGACGGCTCCGCACCCATGGCCGAGTTCGCGACCGTCACAAGGAGACCGATCCAAATGCATTGCTTCATGTTTCTCAATCCTTCACTTACCGCGATCATTGCGCTCATCACGTCCTCGGAATTCATAGAACAGCTTCTGCGCCAGGGGAAAGGTCGGGCTCTGCGGCCGCTTGTCCAGGCAGTACGTGACGACGCCGTCGCATTTGCCCTCGCGCCAGGCTTGCAGGGACAGGCGGAGCTGCGCCGCGACCCGTTCGGG
The DNA here is from genome assembly GCA_023481165.1 of Planctomycetota bacterium. Taxonomy (GTDB): domain Bacteria; phylum Planctomycetota; class Phycisphaerae; order Sedimentisphaerales; family Anaerobacaceae; genus PLanc-01. Next base: position 8,345 of record JAMCWO010000103.1, read on the forward strand.
CGTCGCCGGGTCGCCGTGGCGCTCGCCAAACTCCCGCAGGTCGCCCGCGGTCATGGAGATGAAGGGGATATGAAAACGCCGCCGGCCCTCTTTCACCGCGCCGCCGAGACCCGCTTCGAAGGCCCCCTGCCGATCCATTTTCCACTTCCCCGGCTCGGTCAGGTCCGCCGCGAGCCGGAGATTCTCCGCAGCCAGATCGCCCAAGCGCCAGTGTACACCGAAGTTGCTCACCCCCTTCTTGTCAAAGAGCCGAAACGCCACAATGACGCTGGTCTTTCCCCGCACTTGCCCGGTCACATCCACGACGACTTTGCGCCACCCTGCCGGACCGCCCGCCGCGTCCTGCTCCCAAACAACGGCTCCGTTCACCAGCAGTTGCTTGAAATGGTAGCCAGCGGTCGAGCCCGTGAAGTCGTCCCGCTCGCGAAAGGACAGCACATACCGGTCGGCGGGCAACACCTGGGCGGATTGGCTTGCCGTCACGAAGTCGCCCACCTTCGATGGCGTGCTTGGTGGGAAGCTCAGTTCGCTGGGGGGGACCACGTCCGCATCGTTGAGGGCGGCCCAGGTCCGTTCGATTTCGTCGCGGTCCTGCAGATAGGCGACTACGACACCGTCAATGACCTCGCGGTAGTCCTCGGCGAACGTGGCGGTGGTCTCGTTGAAGTACACCAGGGGCAGGAAAGCCAGGCGCGGATTGATACGCTTCGCCCGTGCCTGCATCTGGCGCAAATAGGCCGGAGTGAAGAGAGCATGGTTGGCATAGAAATCGTCGATCACCCACGCGGTCAGGTTGGGATGCTGGAGCGACAGTCTCGCGATCTCTTCGGCCCAGCGCTGGTAGTCCAGCCGGAACGGCTCGGAGTACTGGCTCCCGTACTTCGGCGGGCTCTCCGACGGCGGCACCAGGTACACCCAGACGTCGATGCCGGCCTGGGCCACCTTGGGCAGAAAGAGCTTCAGATCATCCCAGTCCGTCGGCACGTGCCAGACAAGCCAGTAGTAAGTGGTGACGCCCAACTCCTTCAGCCGCGCGACCATGGCGTCAACATCCACACGACCGTCCGCCCGACGGAGTTCCGCGTCGTAGTCGGCCAGGTGTTGCCGGAAGAGTCCCGGGGCCGGCGTCTGAGACACCTGTGCCTGGCTCGCCGCCCCGATGGAAAGGACCAGCGCGATCATCAACGTTCTCATACTCAGCTCCTCAAGGATTATCGACGTAGTATACACTGTCTCCGGGCCGCCAACTATGATAAGCTAATGCGCGTGGCGCGGACTCGGCGCCCGCAACAAGTATGTGTGACGGACAGAGGAGACCTCCAATGAGAGCAAGACGATCAACCGCCTTTATCCTCCTGTTGGTCGGCGCGATGGCCGCCGTATCCACCATGTTCCCTCAGACAACCTCAGGCGGTCAGTCCGCTACTGGCGTCAATCTCGCGGTCGTGGCGAAACCATCGTGTTCCTACGTCTCCGGCGACACGACACCGGCGGCGCTCAACGACGGTTATGATCCCCGCAGCTCGCGCGACAACCGGCGGGGGTCGTATGGCAACTGGCCCCGGAGAGGCACCCAGTGGGTGCAGTATGACTGGAGCCAGCCCATCAGCACCAACAAGATCGACGTGTACTGGTGGGACGACCAGCAAGGGGTCCGTCTGCCCAAGGCCGCTCGCCTGCTCTATTGGGACGGTAACGCCTTCGTCCCGGTCCCCAGCGCCTCCGGCCTCGGCGTCGCCGGCGGCCAGTACAACACCATGAGCTTCGACGAGGTGCGGACCATCAGGCTCCGGCTGGAAATCGACTCGAACGAAACCTTCTCAACCGGCATCCTCGAATGGAGGGTCTATGACTCCGGCAAGTCGCCCGACTTCCCCCCGACCGTGACGGCAGGCGTGGACCGTGTGGTCGTGCTGGGGGGTAAGACCTACCTGGCGGGGACGGTCAAAATGTTGAAAGGGGATGGCGCGATCGTGACCTGGAGCAAAGCCTCCGGCCCCGGCACCGTCACGTTCGAGAACGCCAACGCGGTTGTCACAACCGCTACGTTCGTGGAGGCCGGCGCGTATGTTCTTCAGTTGACCGCTCAGAACGGTCCCCTGAGGGGCTCGTCCACGTTGAGTGTCAAGGTCGTCACACCGCCGCCGGCGGACCGCCTGGACGTCGTCTATACAAAGAAGTACCGGATCGACAGCCCCCTGTGGAACGCGCGGGCCAAGGCCCTGATTGTTAACTGGATCCCCCACTGCATCGATCAGATCAACGATCCGAATCTCAAGCAGGGCCAGGGCGGCATCGACAACTTCCTCGAAGCCGCCAAAGCCCTGCGCGGCGAGGCCCACGGGCGCCACAAGGGCTACGTGTTCTCCAACGCCTGGGTGCACCAGACCGTCGAGTCGATGTGCATCGCGCTGATGGTCGATCCGCGCGGCGATCCGGAGATTGTCAAGGCCCAGGAGCGGTTCAAGGCAACACTGGAGGACTGGATCCCGAAGATCCTCGCCGCCCAGGAGCCCGACGGCTATCTCCAGACGGCCTACACGCTGGCCGACCGCAAGCGCTGGCCCGAGCGCTGGTCGCCCCGCAATCGCGGCGATCATGAAGGCTACGTTGCCGGCTACTTCATCGAATCGGCGATCAATCACTACACGCTGACCAACGGCACGGACAAGCGTCTGTACAACGCGGCCAAGAAGCTGGCCGACTGCTGGGTCGCCAACCTTGGCCCGGGCAAGAAGTCCTGGTTCGACGGCCACCAGGAGATGGAACAGGCACTGGTGCGGTTCGGCCGGTTCGTCAATGACATGGAAGGTCCCGGCAGCCACGGCGATAGCTACATCAAACTGGCAAAGTTCCTGCTCGACAGCCGCCAAGGCGGCAGCGAGTACGACCAGAGCCACGTGCCGGTGCAGCAGCAGTACGAAGCGGTTGGACATGCGGTCCGGGCCGCCTATACCTACTCCGGCATGGCGGACGTGGCGGCGGAGACCCACGATGTTGATTACCAGAGCGCCGTCATGTCGATCTGGGACAACCTGGTCAACCGGAAGTATTACGTCACCGGCGGGATCGGCAGCGGCGAGACCTCCGAAGGCTTCGGCCCGAACTACTCGCTCCGCCAGAACGCCTACAACGAGTCCTGCTCCACCTGCGGCCTGATCTTCTTCCAGTACAAGATGAACCTCGCCTACCATGATGCCAGGTACGCGGACCTGTACGAGGAGTCGCTGTACAACGCCCTGCTGGGCTCGATCGACCTGGAGGGCAAGGACTTCTACTACGACAACCCCCTGGACTCGCGCGGCCCCCGCTACCGGTGGCACGTCTGCCCCTGCTGCGTGGGCAACATCCCGCGCACCCTGCTGATGATCCCGACGTGGACCTACGTCAAGGGCAAGGACGGCGTGTACGTCAACCTCTTCATCGGCAGCACGATCAACGTCGAGAAAGTGGCGGGCACCGACGTCCAGATGGTGCAGGCGACCGACTATCCGTGGAGCGGCAAGGTCTCCATCACGATCAATCCCGAAACGGCCAAGCGCTTCACCGTCTCTGTGCGTGTGCCCAGCCGCACAACGAGCGAATTGTATGCTCCCACGCCGCAAGTCAACGGTCTGGAGTCCATCGCGGTCAACGGCTCGCCCATCCAGCCTACGATTGACAAGGGCTATGCGGTGATCACGCGGGACTGGAAAGCCGGCGACAAGATCGATTTCGTCCTGCCGATGAAGGTCCAGCGGATCAAGGCCAGTGACAAGATCGCCGCGACGAGCGGCAAAGTGGCCCTGCGCTATGGACCGTTGCTCTACAGCGCCGAGGCCGCGGATCAGAACCTCGACAAGGTTCTGGCCCCCGAGTCCGCCTTGACCACCGAGTGGAAAGGTGATCTGCTGGGCGGCGTGATGGCCATCAAGGGCGTCTGGGCCGACGGCTCCGCCCTGACGGTGATCCCGAATTACGCCCGCGACAATCGGCTTGCGAAGAATGATGCCAGCTCGGCGCCGTCGCCCCGTCGCGGCCCTCGCGCAGTCAGTTCCATCGTTTGGCTGAAGGATCGATAAGGAATGATCATTGCCGCTATCCTTCTCAACGTTTGCCTTGGTCAAGCCGCATATCAGGTCGAGCCTGCCCATCCAAGGCTCTTGATCGAGGATGTAGGAGAGGTGGTTCGCCGCTGTGACGGCCCATTGGCTGCCGATTACGCGATCGTCAAGCAACGCGCCGACGCTGCGGTGCAAAGAGGTAGCATCCAGGGCGTCTCTAACGCATGGTCCATGCCTGAGGACCTGATGAACTGCGGTCTTGCGTATCTCGTCGAGCGTCAGAGGGGGCACGAGGCCCGGCCGTACGCCGAGGTCATCATCCGACAATGGGGCGACGGCAGCATTATCGCCAACCGCAAAGGCAGCCCCTTCGGCTACCACGCACTCGCGTACGATTGGATTTACGATGCCTTGACGCCTGAGCAGCGAATTCGGTTCGGCGATGCTCTGGGTTCCTGGCTGCGCTACTTCACGGACGAACCCAAGATCCTGCTCAAATGGGGCCATTGGGAATATAACCAAACCTGGGGGCCGATCCATCTGAATATCGGAAATACCCGCGATGCGCTCACGCAGAAGCTATTCATCGCCTTGACCATCACGGGCGTGGGCACGAAGTTCGAGGCGGACGCCAACACCTTCCTCGACTCGTGGAACCAGCGCGTGCCAGCGGAGTGCATTCCCGCCTTCAATCGGATGGGCGGCGTCTGGTCCGAGTCCTTCGGCCACGGCGGCTATGGCCCGGTCACCGTGATTCCCTATGCTTTCCAGGCCTGGCGCACCGCTACGGGTATCGACCTGTTCAAGCAGTTGAAGCCCTGGGGCTACCCGGTGGAATCGCCCCGCTGGGTGGCCTACACGATGATGCCTCACAATGACCGCACCGCCTGGATCGACGACGGTGACGGCTCGCGTCCCGCTGCCTTCGCCCGCGCGGCGCCGATGCTCCACGATCCACTTTCGCAGTGGTTCTGTGACCGAGGACAGACCTGGTTGCGCGAGCGTTGGCAACGTGTGGCGTGCTACGACCCTTCGGTCCCGGCGACGCCGCCGCATGGACTCCCGCTCGGCTATCTGTTCCCCGGCGCCGGCCATGTCTACATGCGCAGCGCTTGGAACGACCCCAATGCCACTTGGGCGTTCTTCGGGTGCGGCCCACAATTCGCCGGCCACGCGCGGGACGATGAGGGCCACTTCCTGATCTGCAAGCGTGGCTCGCTGGTCTCGCGTCAGGGCGGCCAGGGCCACAACGACACCGACTATTTCGCCGGGGGCTCGCTGATCTACAACATCGTCACGATCTTTGACCCCAACGAGAGGTTCCGGCGGGACAAAGGGAATGAAAACGACGGCGGTCTTGTGCGGCACGTCTACGAAGGCGGCCCTTTTCCCCGCGAGCGGGGTCACCTCGTGGCTTTCGAGCACAATTCGAGCTACACCTACGCCGCCGCCGATATCACCAAAGGCTATAGCGGTAAGAAGGCCCGCGAGGTGACACGGCAATTCCTGTACCTGCGCGGCAACCGGGAATTCTTCATCGTCTTCGATCGCGTGGAGGCGACCCGACCCGATTTCGCTCGCCACTTCTTCCTTCACGTCCCCACGGAGCCGCAGCGCCAGGATGGCTCTCTCACGTGGCTCAGCCTGCCCGAAGCCGATGGCGACAAGACGGTGTCGTCGCATGGCCGCGCGCGAACATTCTTGCATACCCTGTTGCCGCAGAACCCCGAGATCGTCCTGCGCGGCGGCTCGGGCCAGGAGGCCTGGGGCCACCCGTTGGAGAAGACGGCCCAATACAACCACATGACCCAAGGGCGGCTGCGGCCCCCGATCTGCCCGTGGCGCATCGAAGTGGGCGACCCGACCGGCGGGACACGGTCGCTGTTCCTGCACGTTTTCGAAGTTGTCGATGAGCAGATTCATCCGCCGGTCTCCGTCACGTTCGTGCCGCCGGCAGGCATCAACATCGCGGACCACTGGCAGGTGCGCCTCAACGCCACCGGCGAACTCGGCGGCACCCTGAACGACAAGCCCCTGACGACAACCATCCAAATCGAATCGCAGTATCGCTTATGAGAAGGAGTGGACTTATGAAGACTCGCCTTGATCTGAACCGTCGTCAATTCATCCAAACCGCTGCGCTCGCGGCCTCCGGTCTGTCGCTGCCTGCCGCCGCGGCACAACCGGCCTCCCGTGGGCAGGGCCAGGTCAAGGTCGGCTGCCTGAGCTGGTGTTTTCACCCCCTGAGCGCCGGCGCCGACCCGGAGCCGGCCCTGGACCTCCTCGGCGAGATAGGCTTCGACGGCGTCGAGCTGATCGCGTCGGCCCGCAGCGACCTCAAGAATTTCTGGACGGACGCCAAGATCGAACGTGTTAACCAGAAGCTGCAGAAGAATAAGTTGAAGGTCTCCCAGTTCGTTATGTTCCAGCCGGTGGTCGAGGACCTGTCCAGCACGAACAAGGCCGCGCGCGAGCAGGCGCTCAACAACTTCGAGGCGGGCTGCCGGATCGGCAAGAAACTCGGCGCGCCTATGGTCAACATCGTGGCGCCCTGGGCCCGTGAGTTGAAAGGACCGACGGAGTATCTGCCGCGCTACTACGAGATCGCCAATCCCAAGCCGGGCCAGAAGTACCATATCGACATCGCCGAAGGCTTCGACTGGGATCGTGTGTGGGATGCTTATGTGGAGACTACCAAGACCTGTCTGGCCAGGGCCAAGGCGCAGGGCATGAAGTTCTCCCTCGAGCAGCATACGCACTGCCTGGTCCCGGACGCCGCGTCGTTCCTGCGGCTGTGGGACCAGATCCGCGACGACGACTTCGGCTACAACATCGACGTGGGCTGGACGCTGCTCCAGCGGGAATACCCGGCCGTCGCGATCCACAAGGTCGGCCGGCACCTGATGAACGTGCACATGCGCGACATCGACGGCGTGATGCGGCAGTTCCCGGCGTTTGGCCGGGGCGTGATGGACATCCAGGCGATCATCACGGCATTGAAGAACGTCGGCTTCAACGGCTACGCCTCCATCGAACAGGATCGACATCCCGGCGACCCCGACATCCGCGACACCTGCCGCGAGTATCTACGGATTATGCGCGAGTGCATCGGTAAATGAGCTCAGGTTTGTAGAGCAAAGGAGCCGAGGATCGGGTGGCAGCCTCAAGGGCGTTGGCCTTGGGGATGGTCTTCCGTGTAACTTCTGACACATCGCAGGAGTATGCAGGATGAAACACCATGTATTCTTCTCATTTCCCCAATGCGTTGGATCGGCAGTATCACTGCTGCTGTTGGTTGCGTATGGCTGGTGCGGATCGCCAGTCTGCAGTTGGGAGCCGCTCGGCCTCTCCGGCGGAGGCGGCATGTTCAGTCCGGCAATCTCCCCCGCCGACCCGAATCTGATGATGATCAACTGCGACATGAGCGCCGCCTACATCTCCGAAGATGGCGGCCATAACTGGCGGATGATCCATCAGGCCCAACTGCGAACCGACACACAATGCCGGCCTGGTTTCCATCCCTCGGATGCCAACGTGATCTACGCCTCCTCGGGCGGCCGGCTCAAGGTCAGCCGCGACCGGGGCCGGACCTTCACGCCCATTGGCAATCTGAAGGACTCCCTCTCCGGCGAAATCGCGGTCAATCCCTTCAACCCCAGCTTCATGCTCATCGGCACACGCAACGGCCAGTGCCGCCTGTCGCGCGATGCGGGTCTCACCTGGACCCCATGCCCCGGTCCGCAAGGCAAGGTGATCGGATTCCATTTCGACCGGGTGAGCAACGGCCTCACCCTGTTCGCTGCCACGGAGCAAGGCATCTGGCAGTCCGACGATGGCGGACAAACCTGGGCGGAGAGGACCGAGGGGCTGCCCTGGAAGGAGATCAAGGGATTCGCCGGCGGATCCGACGCGACGGGCACCATGCTCTACTGCACCGTCACGAGCAAACTGGAGAACGGCACCTTGCGCGGGGGCGTCTACCGCTCCCGCGATCGCGGCGTGTCTTGGCAATCGGCGATGGGGCGGGGCATCAATATCGAGACAACGAAGGCCGATCAGTGGTCGTACGGCTCCATCGCACAATACAGGCAAATCCTGACTACAGACGCCAGGCCGCTGACGGTGTACGTCGCGAACACGAGCACGGGCTTCAGCCCGCCGCACCATGAGACCATCTATCGCAGCGACGATGGCGGCGAAACCTGGCGTGCCACGTTCTTCCAGGACCCGCGTTTCAAGGAGTACAATGTCGCTCCGAACTACGTCACTGCCTCGGCGGGTCAGTCGTACAAAGGCGGCGATACGCCTTTCGGTGCCGCGATCTGCAACAGCGATCCCAGCCGGTTGATCCTCGTGTGGAGCCAGTCCTACATCACCCATAATAGCGGCCGCACCTGGTTCAACGGCGACACGTACCCCGCCCCCGGCCAGCGGCCAGGACCGGGCAGTGCGTGGGTCTGCACGGGCCTGGTGGTCACCACGACCTGGAACTATTACATCGACCCGTTCGAAGCCAACCGCCACTACATCGCCTACACGGATATCGGCTTCGCCCGGTCCTTGGACACCGGCAAGACCTGGATCTGGTGGGACAAGAACACCTGGGCACCCTGGCGAAACACCTGCTACGAGATCGCTTTCGATCCCGAGATTCCGGGCAAGATGTGGGGTGGCTTCTCCAACGTCCACGACATCCCTAATGACAACATCATCTCCGAGCGCCACGGCCACAACGGCCCTGGCGGCGTCTGCGTCTCCCGCGACTTCGGCGCTTCCTGGAAGCTGGAGGCTCAGGGCCTGCCGCTACGGCCGGTGACCTCTATCGTCCTCGACCCCCGCAGTCCCAAGGACGCTCGGACGCTCTACGCCGGCGTCTTCCTGGAAGGCGTGTATAAATCGACCGACGACGGCAAGACCTGGATCCTGAAGAAGACCGGCCTGGGTCACCCGCTGAACATGCGTGTCTCGCGTGTAATCCTGCACCAGGACGGCACGCTCTTCGCGATGATCTGCGCGAAGCGAACCGCCCGGGGCCAGCCGCTCATGAGCGAAGGCGTCGGCCTCTACCGGTCGAAGGACGGCGCCGAGACCTGGGAAAAGGTCAACGCCTCGCAACTGTTCCTCTATCCCAAGGACTTCTCCGTCCACCCGCAGAACCGCAACATTATCCTGGTCGGCGTCTGCGACGCCGGCGGTGGCGATCAGTCCGGTGGCCTCTGGCGAACGGTTGACGGCGGCCGAACCTGGCAGCGGATCGGCCGCCAGGGGCGGCAGGTCTTCGGCGGCTATTTCCACCCGAAGCACGATGGCTGGATCTACATGACGCTCACGGAGGGCGCTCCCGGCGCGGGTCTATGGCTCTCGCAAGACAACGGCCAAACCTGGCAGCCATTCGATAACCTGCCTTTCTCGAACATCCAGCGTCCGACCTTCGATCCCTCCGACGATAACGTGCTCTACGTCACCACCTTCGGCGGCAGCATCTGGCGCGGCCCCGCCGTGCCGCTGGCACGGTAACAGAAAGATGCGGTTTTCCTGCCAGCCCGGTTGACCTGCCTGACATACGGTACTATGATCAGCATAGGCGATGTGCTGCAGGATGGATGCTGAAGTATGAATTGGCGCTGCGTATGCCCACGATCAAAGGTATCCCCGGTCCTCACAGGTTCTTCTTCTACAGCTTCGACTGCAACGAACCGCCCCACGTCCACATCCGAAGAGAGTAAGGTCTGTAAGTTCTGGATCGAACCAGTGGCGCTGGCCCAGAATCACGGCTTCTCGGCACAAGAACTGAACCAGATTCGGGCTGTCATTCAGGCAAACTTGAGAAGGATTCAGGAGGCATGGCGTGAACATTGCGGTTAGCACAGACAATCGAGTCAAAGAAGTATTGGTGACCGAGGAATTGATCACGTTTCATCTCGTGGACGGTCGGATCGTGAGTGTCCCGCTCGCGTGGTCGTGGCGGTTGAGCGAGGCGACGCCGGCCCAAAGAGGACATTTCGAGATCATCGGGGACGGCTATGGGGTCCACTGGCCAGATGTGGATGAAGATCTGAGCGTTGAGGGGATGCTGCATGGAATCCCCGCCCGGCGGCTCAAGAAACAGTCCCGGCCAGAAGGATGAAATCTGGTGGGAGCGAAGCTGACATTCAGGTATGACCGGGAGCGCGACATCCTCCACATCGACAAGTACCCGCCTTATGCACAGCAGGAATCAGAGGAACTGCCGGACGAGATCGTCGCGCGGCTCAACCCCGACACCGGCGAAGTCGAGAACTTGGAGGTGTTGTTCTTCTCGACGCGGCTCCTGCGAACCGACCTCTTCGAACTGCCGGTAAACGCCGATCTGCGACTCACAGGTACAAACGGCGCTTAGCTGAGGCACAGGACGCGTAGGATAATGGGGCGTGTCCGTTGTCCCTGCTATCCTCTTGAGGAAAGGAAATACCCCATGAGGGTATACTACGATGATGACCTTGATGCCTTGTACTTGGAACTGGGCGACGAGCCTCCGGAAGGGGTGATCGAGGCCACGGAAGGCGTCCATCTGGATACGACTTCACGAGGCAAAATCGTGGGTATCGAGATTCTGGACGCCTCCAAGAAGATCGACTTGAAGACGGTACTATCCTATAGGCTGGAGTTCGACAAAGGCTTGATAGCCCAAAGACAGCATGAGTGAAAACGGCGTTGCGTATGCCTGGGACCCACTGGTATGATCGTACGTACGCTCACCAAACACGCGGTTGAGACAGAACCGTGGAGCGTCTGGAACGCTTACGTGAACTTGCTCGCGATGGAAGACTACCGCGACCTATCTCCAGAGCAGCGTCCGGCGCATCTGGTCTTCTGGTATGAGCACGAGGTTCAAAACGGCGGGCACTTCCAGTACTTCGAGAACCTTGGAACGGAGCATCTCGCCGAGACCATTTCGGCACTCGAGTTGCTGAGAGCTACGGGTCAGCAGCAGATTCTTCGAGAGGCCAGCGAGTTGTGGCTCAGCCGTTCGCGTCCACGCATACAAACCGTCGAGGAGTTTTGCGCTGCCGAACTGGAGCGTGAGTTCAACACACTGGACTCACGATTCCATCTTTGTACGCCCGCACTTGTGGACTGCCTGGAGACATACCTGAACGATCATCAGTCCTCGTTTGTCCGTATTGAATAGGCACGGCACTTGGGAAGGAAGGAGAGTCATGTGATTATGCGACTCGTATTAGCGGCTTTTCTGGTTGTGGGGATATTTGGAACTGCACCGGCGTTGGCGACGGAGAAGCTGGTGGTGGAGGTTTGGCCGGGGACGCCGCCGGAGGAACCGGGCACCATCGGCGCGGAGAGGGTCCGCCTGTCGCCCAACCTAGACCGTAAGCAGGTCGAAGTCAACGAATCCACCCGGCTGATTACCAATGTCACGAAGCCGACCCTCACGATCTACCAGCCTCCGAAGGACAAGAACACCGGGACTGCGGTGCTGATCTGCCCCGGGGGCGGCTATTGGGACCTCTACTGGCAACTGGAAGGCGAGGAAGTGGCCGCGTGGCTCAACTCCATCGGCGTTACCGGTATCATTCTCAAGTACCGCGTGCCGCGACGGCCCGATGAGATTAAGGGCGAGCCCGCGCGACGGCCACTCCAGGATGCCCAGCGCGCCGTCCGTCTGGTGCGGAGCAAGGCCAAGGACTGGGGCATTCAGCCGCAACAGATCGGCATGGTCGGTTTTTCGGCCGGCGGTCATCTGGCGATTGCCACAGCAACGAGCTTCGAGCGGAAGACGTACGAGCCAGTCGATGACCTGGACAAAACAAGCTGCCGGCCCGATTTCGCCATCGGCGTCTACTCCGGCTATCTCAAGGCCAAGGACAAGGACGAGGTCTCTCCCGGCCTGCACATTCCGGCGGGGACACCACCGATCTTCCTCGCGCACGGCGGGGCTGACATCATCAGCCCGCCGGAGCATAGTGTGCTCCTGTACCTGGCCCTGCGGAAGGCCGGCGTCCCGGCGGAGTTGCACGTCTACGCCACCGCCGCCCACGACTTCGGCGTCCGCCCCAGTGACCATCCCTGCTCCACGTGGACCCAGGCCTGCGCCAACTGGCTCCGGTACCAGGGCTTCCTCAAGGCTCCCGCGCCGCGATAAGAACCGTCACAGCATCCAGGGCTTGCGATACTGGTACTGGAGCAGCTTGTTGGCCTGCTTGTTGTTCGTGACGCGCTCGGCCTTCGGGTCCCACTCGAGGCGGGACTTCGTCGCCATGGCCATATTGGCCAGCAGGGCGAAGCTCGTCGAGCGGTGGCCGGTCTCGATGTCGCAGTGAGGCCGTTGCCGCGACTTGACGCAGTCGAGGAAGTTGCGGATGTGCAGCACCGTGAGGTCCTGCCCACCTTTGCCCGGCGCCTTCTGCTCCGGCTGAATCCGCGGCTTGGAAGGCTGGAACTGCCCGCCGGGCGAGGGAACGACCTTGTAGCCGCCGCCCTCGGAGCCAGAGTACAGGTTGCCGAGGGTGCCCCGAAACTCGATCTCACCGAATTCGAGGGGCGCGATGCCGTTCGCCTCGTACTGCCCGAAAACCAGCAGCACGCCGGAGGGCAGCTCGAAAATCACCTCCATCGTGTCCGGGATCGTGCGGTCGTCGTCCACGGCAAACCGGCCGCCGTGCGCCGAGATGGAGATCGGCGCTTCCTCGTTCAGGACCCAGCGGATCGCGTCGAAGTAATGGACGCCCCAGTTGCCCACCTGCGACGAGTACGCCTCCCACCAGCGGAACTTGTACTGCGCAATGTTGTTCTTGTACGGCCGCAGCGGGCGGGGCCCAAGCCACATATCCCAATCCAGCTCCTTTGGCGGGGTCACATCGGGACATTTGCCGATCCCGACCGGGTGCATATTGCTGACGCGGTAGGCCCGGACGACGGTGACCTTGCCGATCTTGCCCGCCTGCATTTCCTTGGCCAGTTCGGCGTACATCACCGATGATCGCCGGTGCAGGCCTACCTGGACGATGCGCTTATACTTGGCGGCGGCCTCGACCATCTTGCGTCCCTCGTGGATGGTCACGGACAGGGGCTTCTCCACGTACACATCTTTGCCTGCCTGGCAGGCTTGGATCATCTGAATGGCGTGCCAATGGTCCGGCGTAGCAATGACCACGGCATCGATATCCTTCCGGTCGAGCACCCGGCGGAAGTCCTTGTACCGCGCGACCTCGCCGGGGAACTTCTCGCCCATCTTGGGCACCCGCCCGCCGATGGAGTCGATCACCTCCTTGCCGACTCGGCTGTAATCCCGGTTCAGATACGGCTCATAGACATCGCACAAGGCGGTGATCTGGACATCCTCCTGTGCCATGAACCCCGCCAGCAACTGGCTGCCGCGATTGCCCACCCCGATGAAGCCGACGCGGATCTTGTCGTTGGCGCCCCGAACCGAGCGCAGCGCAGGCATCCCGAGCAGGTTCAAGCCCAGGGCCACTTCGGCGGCGGTCGTGGTGGATTGGCGAACGAACTGACGGCGGGTCGTCGGACGGGAATCGATAGACATGGCAATACCTCCAAACAATGGGCGATATAGGACCCGAACACTCCCCACTGGCGCTATCAAAAACCGCGATTTCAGCAGAGAGCGGCGCAAAATCCGACGCACACGATGCGCCAAGTCCCATTCACGACCCCGATCTTACCCGGATCGTAGCCGTTTGGCAACAACTGCCGGAGCACATCAAGGCAGCGGTCATGGCCCTTGTGCAGAGTGCGTCCAAGCAAGGTTAGGAGACCCCAGATATGACGGTGACAGCCATTGAAGAAGCCAATAGTGTGACCTCCACAGACGAAGATGACATGGAGGATGCCGGGATGGGCAAGGAGGAGCAGAAACATCAGTTCCTGACAATGCGGGCGAAGGGGTACAGCTATGCCCGGATCGCGCGGGAACTGGGGGTCTCGAAGGGGACGTTGACCGCGTGGAACACTGAGCTTGAGGGAGAAGTTGCCAAGCTTCGGGCGGTGGAGTTGGAGGCCCTTCAGGAGGAGTTCTTCCTGCTCAAGGAGGGTCGAATCCGACTGATCGGGGAGCAACTCAAGGCCATCCAGACCGAGATCGGCAAGCGAGACCTGTCCAAGGTCAACACCGATAAGCTCCTGGAACTTCAGCTACGGTATTTCGGGGAACTCAAGGGCGAGTACGTGGAGACCGGGCAGAGGACCAAAACTGGTCCAAAACTGAACAGCAGCGATATCAGGGAAGAGCTTCAGTGCGTCTTGGCACGCTACCGGGCCGGGGAGATAGGCGAAGCTCAGGCCAAGCTGGAAGAGGCGGTCCTGCAATCCATGCTCAAGGCCATCGATCAGGCGGAACTGGCGGCGAAGGTGGAACGGTTGGTGGCGGTCATACAGTCAAGGAGATAGCGTGATGACAAGGACGGCGACGGCAACAGCAGTCAAGAGAATCCTCACCAAGGGGCTGACCGGGTGGGAGGCTGGCAAGCTCCTCTTACAGGACATGATTGACTCATTTCTCCGCAGGGACTCTGTTCTGACGGAAGCCGATACGGCGGCCATTCAGCAATCGCCGATGCAAGGGGGCGATGTCAGCGACTACAACATGTTCATGGCCTTGTGCCGGGGCTTCTACAGGGGCTGCATCTTGGCGGAATTGGCATGCAAGGACGCCTGCCTGCAAATCGGGTATCTTGACCATGCTTTGCAGGATGCCGAGAAACGCCGACTGGTCGAGTTGTTCGAGGCGTGCGGCCCCCGCGTGGTCACACGGGAGCAGTATGACGAGGTTGTGGCGGCCCAGAAAGAGAAGAAGCTGGAATTCGAGTACAGTCTGGGCTATGTGATCGAGAGGCGGTTCTATGCGGTGGCGCCCCCGGAAGCTGAGCAGGAAATCGACGAGGCAGGTGTAGACATCGAGTCCGTGGCGGACTTCATTGCTGCCATGCCCGAGAAGTACGCCGATTTGGGTAAGCAGGTCATCGACCAGATCCACCGACTGTATACCAGCGGCACACTGCCGGCCGTCTGCCACGAGGAGGATGCGCAGGAGGTCGAACCCCTGCTGAGCCGATGGAAGGAAGCGGGCCTGCGATCGGAAGAGGCAATGAAGCTCCTGGACATGCTCTACGTGACCGGCCAGCAGCTCTATGAGCGCGAAGAATTGCCCGAATGGCAGGAATTCATCGACCAGTACCAGCGGCACTGGTGCACTGACCACGACGAACGCTTCGGGCATGCCTATGCGGTCCTGGAGGATTGTCCGGCAGTCTGGCTGGATAAGAAGGGCCGCTACAAAGAGCCGATGCGCCCGAGTGAATGGATTACTCGGAGCACGGAGTCGTTCTTAGGGCTGGCCAGCCACAACGACAAGGCGAAGAAGTCCATCGAGAGCGTCGGGGCGGAACTGAGGGATAGGCTGGAGACGACCGAACTGAACATCCGGATGTTCCTGGCCGTCAAGGCGGTTCTGGATGCGGCGGCCGATGCGGCAGAGATGGACGTACCCGAGGCAGGCATGCTGGCTGGTGCCAACATCAGATTGGACGCCTTCATCCAACTCTACAATCTCCGGCTGGGGGAACTCAAGGAGGAACGGAAACCCTGGCAGTCGCGCGAGACCCGGCTGGAGAAGGCCCTCAAGATGCTCCCGACCATCGAAGTGGACAGACTCAGACCGAGTCTGGACTCCCTGGAGCAACTCAAGAGCAAGATCCTTAACGATGCGCGAGGCGAGGAATGGCTCCGGACGAAGGCGGAGTCTCTGGTGTGTGGCGATGGTGTCAGCTTCAGGGAACTGCTGAACTGATAGGCTCATCGTATGAGCGTGTGCAAATGAGACCCTGTTCCTTGCATGCCACGCCCCCTGTCAATTCCTCACCCTCAACTGGTCTTCAAGCTGCCTTCGCCGACGCCGCGCCATCTTCATTAGCATTGCCAGGGTGAATCTCTCTGCCCGATTGCTCCGGCAGGGCGACGCGCCCATCATACGGGGAATCACCTGCCACAGCCGGTTCAGGTAGAACAGCAACTCTTGGATGTCGCCCTCTTTGTGCGGGGTCTGCGTGCAGTTCAGGAGAAGACCCGCAATCTGGATGACCTCGGCATCGTTCATGTTGATTGACCCTCATTCCGCGCCCCACCATTCTTGCGGCCGTTCAGACCGCATCCAGATAGGAAGAGAGTCCCGATGGCCGGGTGGGGACAGGAAAACCAAGGAGATTCTGTAAATCGCCCTCTGTCAGACGCCACGAACCGAGCGACCCGACGCGGCCGGGTGTGCAGATTCACGGGGCTTGGGTGGACCATGTCGCGTCTACAGGTGACATTTATCAGCCCTGGCCGGCCCGTTTTGGCACGGGGAAATGCTTGCTTGCTTTCACCACCGTGGCTATATTCTGGGCGTTGGAGATGAAGACCTGATGCGGAACCCGGCTCTGAAATGGGCGGAGAGGTCCTTTGGGTTTGAAAGAGGCCGATACGCATGTGGATTTGACTCGTCCAGGCATTCATGGATGGTACTGGACACCGTATCTGGTCTACACAGGGAGCGACGCTAAATGACGACCCCGTACCATGCCCGATTTTTCGCTCATGAGTTGACCCGCCAAGGGGGTGAGGGCGTGGACCGGCTCTCCCAATCCCTCTTTGATGCCTGCGTTGACCTGAACCCGCATCAGATCGAGGCGGCTCTTTTCGCCATGCGCTCACCAATCTCCAAGGGCGTATTGCTGGCTGATGAGGTCGGTCTGGGCAAGACCATCGAGGCGGGACTGGCCATTTGCCAGCACTGGGCCGAACGCCGCCGGCGGATTCTGGTCATCTGCCCGGCCTCCATTCGCAAACAATGGGCGCTGGAGCTTGACACCAAGTTCCACCTACCTACCACAGTCCTCGACGCCAAGACTTGTAGGCAGATTTCGAACGAGGGTAATCCAAGCCCCTTTGTACAGGACCGTATCGTCATCTGCTCGATGCACTTCGCCAGCAATCAGGCAACTGCGATAAAGCCCATTCAGTGGGATTTGGTGGTCATCGATGAGGCCCACAAGCTTCGTAATGCCTACCGGCAGAGCAACCGCATGGGCCAGAACGTCCGCTGGGCGTTGGAGGACCGCCGGAAGATCCTCGTCACTGCCACGCCGCTCCAAAACTCGCTCCTGGAACTTTATGGCTTGTCTTACATCATCGACGAGTACCTGTTCGGCGACCTGCCTTCCTACCGCACCAAGTATATCAACGCCGGGGGCGATCTTGATGAGCTGCGAGAGCGGCTTAAGTCATTCTGTACACGAACGCTCCGCAGCCAAGTACTCGAATATATCCAGTACACCGAGCGACGGCTGATTACCCGCCCGTTCGAGCCGACCGATCATGAGCACAAGCTCTATGAGGCCGTGTCGGATTTCCTCAAGCGTGAGGACACCTATGCTCTGCCACACCAGCAGCGACACCTGACCGCACTGATCGTCCGCAAGCTGCTGGCGTCGTCATCACGGGCATTGGCTGGGACGTTGGAGGTTATGCGGGACCGGCTTGTTTCGTTGCGGGACAAGGCGAGAGCCGAAGCCAGTCTTGCCGAGCGGATCATCGAGGATGAAGAGATCGAGGAAGAACTGCTTGATGAATTGATGAACGGTGAGGAGAACGAGAGTGAGAACGAAGTCCCTCCGAGTGCGGAAGAAGAGCCGGCCAAGATCGACAAGCAGAAGCTGAATGCCGAGATTGAGGAACTGACGCGGTACATCCAGTGGGCACAGAGCATCGGCGTCGATACGAAGACGCGGGCACTTCTCAAAGCCCTGGAAATCGGCTTCTCTGAGATGGAGCGCATCGGGGCGGCACGGCGAGCGGTCGTGTTCACAGAATCACGACGGACGCAGCAGTTCTTGCGAGACTTTCTGGAAGCCAACGGCCACGCCGGGCGAGTGATTGTCTTCAACGGGACCAACAGCGATCCCGAATCGACGAGAATCTACGAGCAGTGGCTTGAAGCCAATAAGGAAAACGGCCGTGCGTCCGACTCACGGGCTATCGATGTCCGTACGGCACTCATTGAGTACTTCCAGAATCATGGCGACGTACTGCTCGCTACGGAGGCAGGAGCCGAAGGCATCAACTTGCAATTCTGCTCGCTTGTCATCAACTACGATTTACCGTGGAATCCCCAACGTATCGAACAGCGTATCGGTCGCTGTCACCGTTACGGGCAGAAACACGACGTGGTTGTCATCAACTTTCTGAACGCCAAGAACGAGGCCGACCAGCGAGTCCAGGAGTTGCTGGAAGAGAAGTTCAACCTGTTCACCGGCTTGTTCGGAGCTTCTGACGAGGTTCTTGGCAGCATCGAGTCGGGGGTGGACTTCGAGCGACGGATCTTAGACATCTACCAGCAGTGCCGAACGCCAGCGGAGATCGAAGCAGCGTTCCAGACTCTCCGCAAAGAACTGGACGAGTCTATAGCATCGCGTATGCAGCAGACTCGGAAACTGCTTCTTGAGCACTTCGATGAGGACGTACACGCCCGGCTACGAGTGAATCTGACCGGGGCAAAGGAGCAACTCGACCGTGTAGCACATATGTTCTGGGTCCTGACCCGCTTCATCCTGGACGGCAAGGCCCAATTCGACGAGGAGGCGTTTGCCTTCCACCTCACGGATTCGCCTCTGCCCGCCGTGCGTCCGGGCCTATACCACATGATTTCCAAAGTGCGGGAGAACTCCCCCGGCGAGTTCCTGTACCGGCTGGGGCATCCGCTGGGCGAGTACGTCATTCAGGCAGGCAAGAGCTATCCGACGCCAGTGGCGAAGGTGGCCTTCGATGTCTCGCACCATCCGGCGAAGATTACGGTAGTCGAGGGGCTCAAGGGCAAGTCCGGCTGGCTCATCCTGCAACGACTTGCTATCGACTCCTTCGAGCGTGAGGATCACCTGCTCTTTTCCGCGTTTGATGACGATGGCAAATCGCTCGACCAGGAGACGTGCGAGAAGCTATTCAACTGTAGGGGCCAAGTGCTTGACCTGCTCGACGTGCCCACGGGCGAGCGGCAGCGGCTGGCTGTCAATGCCGAGCGGCACGCAAGGGCCACGATCAACAAGTCGCTGGAACGAAACAACCGCTATTTCGCTGAGGCCCGCGAGCAGTTGGAGAAGTGGGCTGAAGACATGGTGGTAGCAGCCGAGCGGGAACTGCACGATACCAAAGAGCAGATCAAGGCCCTCAACCGCCAAGCCCGGCAGGCTGCAACGGTCGATGAGCAGCATCGACTCCAGGAACAGATCAAAGACATGGAGAACAAGAAGCGCCGCCAGCGACAGCGAATCTTCGATATTGAAGATGAGATCATGGAGAAGCGAGACAAGCTGATCGACGCCCTGGAACGGCGCATGCAGCAGAAGACTGAAACCGAGATGTTGTTCACCATTCGGTGGACTGTGACATAGGAAAGACCGTATGCCGACCGTACAGCAACAGAGAGAAAAGCTCGTCAACCTTCTGAAAGAGCTATTCCAACTTGACCAGCCGGACCTGGATTTCGGCTTCTACAAGATCATGCACGCCAAGGCCAAACAGGTCACAGCATTCCTGGAGAATGATCTGCTAAAGACCATCGAGCAAGCCTTTGGCAAGACCAGCGGTGAGGCGGTCGTATCGAAACTGGAGCAGATCAAAACGAAGGTCATCCAGCAGCTTGGCGCGGCAGCAATCAACGCTGACGGTTCACTCGCCGAAGCATTCAGAACTACTCCAATTGGAGAACAATACCAGTCTGCTCTTGAGACTCTCAAGCTATCGCAGGATACATCCCGTTCAGAGGGTGAGGTCTATGACCACCTGTATCGCTTCTTCGAGCGGTACTACGACGCCGGCGACTTCATGTCGCGGCGCTATCTGAGCCGAGAGACATCCAGCAAGGCCGCAGCCTACGCCGTGCCCTACGATGGATCGGAAGTCTACATGCATTGGGCCAACAAGGACCAGTACTACATTAAGACTGCCGAGTACCTCACGAATTTCACGTTCGACCCGACCAAAGCACCGGAGGTCCGCTCGGTGAGGGCGGACTTGTTTGGAAAGGCAGAACCTGCGCCGATGCCGGTACACTTTCGCGTCATATCGGCGACTGAGGGCGAGCATGGCAACGTCAAAGCCTCTGAGACGAGCAAACGTTACTTCATACTCCACAAGGAAGACCCGGTTTCCATCGAGAACGGTGAACTTGTGGTACGGTTCGAGTACCGGCCGGACCCCGACAAGACCGGCAAAGAAGGAAAATGGCAAGCCACGCGAAATGAAGAAGCTGTCGCTTCCATCTTGGAAGCACTTACACCTCGTTGCGCAAAGAAGTTAACGCCCCCATGGCGTAGAATGGAGGCATGGGTGGAAAGGCATCGACAGGCTGTGAGTGGCGGGAATGGAGACGAATGCAGGCGGTGGAACTGACCACGCAGG